>JAKAMS010000509.1 GCA_021812745.1 Bacteroidota bacterium
GAAGATAGAAAAATTACACGTTCGCTTTACGGCGGCAATGTAGAGACCCGCATGCAACAGGAAATGGTTTTGGGTGTCGGAGGTATACGAGCACTTCATGCCATGAAAATGGATCCGCTGGTTTGTCATATGAATGAAGGTCATTCGGCATTTCTCTCGCTGGAAAGAATTCGTTATTTAATTAAAAATCACGGATTAAATTTTACCGAAGCAAAGGATATTAATTTTTATTCCAATGTATTCACTACGCATACCCCGGTGCCCGCAGGCATAGATATTTTTCCGAATGAACTTGTTGAAAAATATTTTGGCAGTTATTACCGTAATGAGTTACAGATTAATGATAAAACTTTTTATTCGCTGGGTACAATTCTTAAAGATAAACCGGTTACAAACTTTAACATGGCTCATCTTGCTATGAATATGGCAGGTTACGTTAACGGCGTAAGCAAACTTCACGGTAAAGTATCTAAAAAAATGTGGATGGCAGGATTTGTTGATATTCCTTTTGATGAGATTCCAATTGATTACGTTACAAATGGAGTTCACACGCGTTCACATCTTTCAAACGATATGCAAGAATTGTTGTACAGATATCTTGGTGAAAAATTCATGCAGAATCCTGCTGATGCAGATTCATGGAAAAACATAGACGAAATTCCGGATGAAGAATTATGGAGGACGCACGAAAGAAGAAGGGAAAGACTTGTTGCATTTGCGCGCAGCAGATTAACCAAACAAATTATAGAGCGCGGCGGTTCGGCTTCCGAACTTGCATTTGCAAAAGAAGTACTTGATGTTCAAGCATTAACAATTGGCTTTTCACGCCGCTTTGCTACCTATAAACGTGCTACTCTTATTGCTAGAGATATTGAACGCCTGGCAAGTATTTTAGGCAATCCGGCGTTTCCGGTGCAATTAATTTTTGCCGGCAAAGCACATCCAAAAGATGACGAAGGGAAAAAACTCATTCAAGAAATAATTGCAATCTCAAAAGAACCTCATTTAAGGAAAAAAATTGTATTCTTAGAAAATTATGATATGAACATAGCGCGTTATATGGTGGAAGGATGCGATGTCTGGCTAAATAATCCAAGAAGACCGCTCGAGGCAAGCGGAACTTCTGGAATGAAAGTTATTGCAAACGGCGGTTTGAATCTTAGTGTTATGGATGGATGGTGGGACGAAGCTTTCTCGCCGGAAGTGGGTTGGAGAATTGGGAACAGAGAAGAATATGATAACCTTGATTATCAGGATGAAGTTGAATCAAGATTAATTTATGAAGGCATTGAGAAAGAACTTGTTCCATTGTTCTACAATAGAGGAGAAGATAAACTTCCGCGCAGTTGGATCTCTATGATGAAAAGTTCAATGAAAAAATTAGGACCGGTTTATAATTCACATAGAATGGTTGAGCAGTATGCAACCAAATTTTATTTTGCTTCGCATCAAAAACGGATGACATTGATGGAAAATAATTGGGAAAAGGGGAAAGCATTTTCTCAATGGAAAAACCGTCTTTATGCAAACTGGGATAAAGTGAAATTCCTTAATATTTCCGAAGAAGAGAAGAACGGAGATCTAAAAGTAGGTTTGAAATATCCTATTCTGGCAGAAGTTGAATTAGGAGAATTAACACCGGACGATGTAGACGTTCAAATCTACTTCGGTAAAGTTGATAATGGAATTGACGGTACTAAATCAGTTGTAAATATGTCTCACGTGATAAAGAAGCAAAAATCATCTAAATATATTTACCGCGGCGAAATAAATTGCAAAGATACAGGTCAGTTCGGATTTACATTGCGTCTTTTGCCTAAACATCCTTTGCTCATTAATCAATTTGAACTGGGTTTAATACGCTGGGCTTAAGAAGATTATTTCTAAAATTTTACTCATGGTAAAGTTGTAAAAAGTACCAAGAATAATTTATAGTAAAATACTAAAAACTGAGCACTATAAAAATGCTTTTAGAAACTCTAGACCTTCGGAAAAATGATGTTTTGATCTACTCTCAAAACTTGTTCAATTTTAACGATAGCTTTAAGATAATTTACAAGAACGAAAAAATTAAAAGTCCAAAGCGCATCAGCTACTTTGATGTCTGTGCTTTTGTTAAAGATCCTTCGCCAAAAAATCTAATTGTTTACCGTCTCCTTACAAACGTTAACAGTTTGGATGCTTATTCAACAAAGTATGGTTATTTTATTCAAATAAACGGAAAGATCGAACTAATCTATTTCGATCCGATATTTGCAATTAAAGATTTGCGTCATCTACGTTTCGATTTAAACCCATCAGAATTCCGGTTTAAAATTCAGCAGGTCGGCTTAACTTCATTAACAAAAAAAGAAGCAGAGCCGAATTTTGCGGAAGTTTATAGTTTTGACCTAAAGGCAGTTGAAGCTCAAAACCAGAATGATAAAATCTATGCAGACGCAATTTTTGCTTTTGATGATTCATTTATTGAAGAAGAATCGAACGCTCAAAAAGTCTCTAATAAT
>JAKAMS010000510.1 GCA_021812745.1 Bacteroidota bacterium
TTAATGCTTCACCTTCTTCTGTTTGATATTCTTCTCTAAAATGTCCTCCGCAAGATTCGTTGCGATTCAATGCATCAAGAGCAATTAACTCTCCAAGTTCAAGATAATCTGCAAGGCGACCTGCTCGCTCAAGACATTGATTAACATCATTCGAGTCGCCAACAACATTTACATCTTTCCAGAATTCTGTTCTAAGATGACGAATCTCTTCAATTGCTTCTTTCAAACCTTTCTCGTTACGTCCCATTCCAACTTTGTTCCACATTATTCTGCCAAGTTGTTTGTGGATATCGTCAACAGTTCTCTTTCCTTTGATTGAAAGAAGTTTTTTGGTCATCTCTTCATTAGCTTTTTTCACTTTCTCAAATTCCGGATGATCTGTTTTTATTAATGTCGGTTTATCACCGGCAAGATAATTTCCGATTGTATAAGGAAGAACGAAATAACCATCAGCCAGACCTTGCATAAGTGCACTCGCACCAAGACGGTTAGCGCCGTGATCGGAGAAGTTAGCTTCTCCGGCTACAAATAATCCTTGAACAGTACTCATCAAATTATAATCAACCCATAAACCACCCATAGAATAATGCGGTGCCGGATAGATTTTCATCGGTGATTCATATGGATTATCGCCTGTAATATTTTCATACATTTCAAACAAGTTTCCATAACGTTCTTCAATTACATTTTTACCGAGACGATTAATAGCATCACGAAAATCCAGATAGACTGCATCTTGACCTTGCGCGCCACGTCCATCATCAATAGCTTCTTTAGCCGCACGGGATGAAATATCGCGCGGACTCAAATTGCCATAAGTTGGATATTTTCTTTCGAGATAATAATCGCGTTCGTCTTCAGGAATATCGTTCGGTTTACGCATATCTTTTTTTGTTTTCGAAACCCAGATTCGTCCATCATTTCGCAAACTTTCACTCATCAAAGTTAACTTAGATTGATTTTCTCCGTGAACAGGCAAACATGTTGGATGAATTTGTGTGTAGCAAGGATTTGCAAATGGAGCTCCTTTTTTATGAGCGCGCCAAATAGCTGTTGCGTTACAATTCATTGCATTTGTGGAAAGGAAATAAACGTTCATGTATCCGCCGGTTGCAAGAATAACCGCATGAGCAGAATATTTTTCAATTTCTCCGGTTAACATATTGCGAACAACAATTCCTTTCGCTGCGCCGTCAACAACAACTAAGTCAAGCATTTCCCTTCGTGTGTATAGTTTTACTTTGCCTTCTTTGATCTGGCGATTCATCGCTGTGTAAGCGCCGAGTAAAAGCTGCTGTCCTGTTTGTCCTCTTGCATAAAAAGTTCTTGATACAAGGGCGCCGCCAAAAGATCTGTTATCTAGCAAGCCGCCGTATTCGCGGGCAAAGGGCACGCCTTGACCAACACATTGATCTATAATATTATTGCTTACTTCCGCAAGGCGATAAACATTAGCCTCACGCGCACGGAAGTCGCCGCCTTTAATAGTATCATAAAAAAGTCTATAAACAGAATCGCCGTCGTTCTGATAATTTTTTGCTGCATTGATACCGCCTTGAGCAGCAATACTATGTGCCCGGCGAGCGCTATCATGAAATGTGAACGCTTTAACATTATAACCCAATTCGCCTAAAGATGCGGCGGCAGATGCGCCGGCTAATCCTGTTCCAACAACAATAACATCGTACTTACGTTTGTTAGCCGGATTAACAAGCTTCATATTGAATTTGTGGTTTGTCCACTTCTCTTCTAATTTGCCTTCCGGCACTTTCGAATCTAATTTTATCATCACTTACCTCCGAGGAAAAAAAAGTAAACCGGAATCGAACCGAAACCGATTGTCATAATCAATGCGTAAACTGTTCCAAGCTTTTCAATAAACGGGAAATACTTTTTATGATTCCACCCGAAAGTCTGAAACGCACTTTGGAAACCGTGGTTGAGGTGAAATCCTAAAAGTAAAACTGCAACAAAATAAAGAGCAGCGTACCACCAAACTTGGAACCATTCGGTTGTAATAGTATAAAGGTCTAACTCAACACCGGAGTAATTGAACTTATACCAAATTGTCTGCAGATGAATTACTAAAAAGATAAATACAATGCTTCCGGTGATGAAAGCGGTGCGTGAAAAAACATCTGTGTTTTTTCGCGATCCATTAACGGAATACCCTTGTGGTCTTGCCTGCTTATTTTCAATCCAAAGACGAACGCCGTTAAAAATGTGAAAAACAAAAACTAAAGCCAGTATCACTTCGATAACCCGAATGAACGGCTTTATATGTTCCAGTAATCCCACATAATTATTGAACGCATCTTTTCCGCCGTACAAGCTCATATTGCCGGCAAGATGAATAATTAAAAAAAGCATCAGCGCCACACCAGTAATTGCCATCACCAACTTCTTGCCAATGGATGAATTCAAGCTTTTCCAAACCCAGCTCATTAATATTCTCCTATTTTAAGATGGTTAATTATAAAAATAGATATGGTTTGTTGAAA
>JAKAMS010000059.1 GCA_021812745.1 Bacteroidota bacterium
TTTGCGGCTGGAGTATTTTGCTGTAATCTTAGATTATAATCTTGAATTGATTGACTCTCTTCGAGTTTTTCTGAAACGATTGTATTCTTTACATCTTTAGCTGCCGATTCAAGAAATGATTTTTTATACTGATCTAATTTTAAGCTATTATTCTTCCTAATGTTGTTCACATCAGTTAGAATATTTGAATTTGCGAGATAAGGAGAATTCGTATTTATCGAGTTTGATGACATACTTACCAATAATTACTAATTCATAATAAGTGGATTTTTTTCCTTTTTCAAATGTTTTTTTTGAATATGTGAACGTTATCAATATTTAACGGTATTGTTATAAAAATAATTAAATTACTAAAGTATTTCTTACAATTATGGAGTAATAAGTGTCTTCTTCTGTGACTGCATCCAAAGAGAAAAAAACGATAGCATTGACATCTGTCATTGCCGCAGTCTTTCTTACCGGATTCAAAATCATTATTGGATTTCTTACCGGAAGTCTTGGTATACTCTCTGAAGCACTACATTCCGCTTTAGACCTTGTAGCTGCTGTTATAACATTTTTTGCCGTAAAATTTTCCGATACACCGCCGGATGAAGACCATAACTTTGGTCATGGAAAAATTGAGAACTATTCCGCGCTAATAGAAACATTACTGCTGGTAATTACATGTGTCTGGATTATTTACGAAGCTGTTCGAAGATTAGTTACCCATGACGTTAAAATAGAAGTAACCGTTTGGAGTTTTGTAGTTATTGTTACCTCTATTGTGATTGATTTTTCACGCTCACGTGCTCTTTACAAAGTAGCAAAGAAACATGATAGCCAAGCTCTCGAAGCCGATGCTTTACATTTTTCAACAGATATCTGGAGTTCTTCTGTTGTTCTTATTGGCTTAATAGGAGTTTCATTCAATTTCCATTATGCAGATCCAATTGCCGCGTTGATTGTTGCGATGATTGTCCTAAGTGTGAGTTACCGTCTTGGCAAAAGATCATTCGATGCGCTTGTAGATAGAGCGCCCAAAGGTCTGCACGAAAGGGTAGAAGAAATTGTAAAAGAAATTGCTGAAGTAAAACAATTCCACGATATAAAAATCCGCGAATCCGGTCCGAATAAATTTGTTGATCTCAATATTCACGTTGATAAAAACATGACTATTAATCAAGCGCACGAAATTTCTCACCTCGTTGAAGAAGCAATAAGCAGTAAAATAAAAAATGTTAAAGTGATGGTTCATGCCGAACCGGAAAGTCATTAAAAAATTTTCAGATTTATTGAACTTAGCTTCTTAAGACCGCGTTAACTATCTGAAATAGATCACAAAGATGGGGTAGGATAGTTTTCTATGAACAGAATTCTTAAATTAATTATACCTTTTAAGTGATTTGAAATTATTTTCTTATATCATTAGAAAAGAATCAAAGGAATTATAATGGACGAACAGAAGAATAACGGTTATGCTGAACTTGATGAAATCGAGGTTCGTGAATGGTTAGAGTCGCTAGAATACGTTTTGCAATCCGGCGGACCGGAAAAAGTTAAAGCTCTCTTACATGATCTTGATACATACGCACACCAATCGGGAGTTGATCTTCCATTCACAGCTAATACACCATACATAAACACGATACCAAAAGAGAAACAGCCGCCTTTTCCTGGCGGAAGAGAAATTGAGCGCCGCATCAAAAGCTTAATTCGATGGAATGCGATGGCAATGGTTGTTCGTGCAAACAAAGAAGAACCTGGAATTGGTGGGCATATTTCTACTTACGCTTCCGCTGCCACTTTATATGAAATTGGCTTCAACCATTTTTTCAGAGGCAAAGACGAAAATCATGAAGCCGATATAATTTATTTTCAAGGTCACGCATCGCCCGGAATTTATGCGCGGGCATATCTTGAAGGAAGAATTTCAAAAGAACAATTAGAAAACTTTAGAAGAGAACTTAAACCCGGCGGCGGACTTTCATCTTATCCGCACCCATGGCTGATGCCGGAATTCTGGCAGTTTCCGACTGTATCAATGGGACTTGGTCCGCTACAGGCAATTTATCAAGCGCGGTTCAATCGTTATTTGGAAGATAGAGGTTTGAAGAAAGCAAGTGACCAAAAAGTTTGGGCGTTCCTTGGCGATGGAGAAACAGATGAGCCGGAAACACTCGGCGCTATTTCACTTGCTGCCCGCGAGAAACTCGACAATCTAATTTTTGTTATCAACTGCAACTTACAGCGTCTAGATGGTCCCGTTCGAGGCAACGGAAATATTGTTCAAGAACTCGAAGCAAATTTTCGAGGTGCAGGTTGGAATGTTATAAAAGTAATTTGGGGAAGCGATTGGGATCCTTTATTCAAAGCCGATAAAACCGGACTTCTTGTTAAACGTATGCAGGAAACTCTTGATGGTGAATCTCAAAACCATGTTGTAAGAGGCGGAAAATATATCCGCGAACAATTCTTTGGTAAATATCCAGAGCTTCTCAAACTGGTTGAAAAATATTCCGATGAACAACTTGAAAAAATGAAAAGAGGCGGGCACGATCCGGAAAAAGTTTACGCGGCATTCAAAGAAGCTGTTGAGCACAAAGGCGCTCCGACTGTTATTCTGGCAAAGACAATAAAAGGATACGGTTTAGGCGAAGCAGGTGAAGGGAAAAATATAACTCACTCTCAGAAAAAATTAAATGAAGATGAGTTGAAAGAATTTAGATCGCGTTTTTCAATTCCAATAAGCGATGACGAAATTGCAAACGCACCATTCTTTCGTCCGTCAGATGATTCTCCGGAAATCAGATATCTACAGGAAAGAAGAAAAACACTCGGCGGTTATGTCCCTAAACGTGAGGTGAATAGTCTTTCTTTTAAAACTCCTCCGGAGGAATTGTTCGAAGAATTTTATTTAGGAACTGAAGGACGGGAAGTTTCAACGACAATGGTTTATGTTAAAATTCTAGCCAAGCTTTTACGCGATAAGGAAATTGGTCCTTTAATTGTCCCAATCGTTCCCGATGAAGCGCGCACTTTTGGTATGGAATCTTTATTTAGACAGGTAGGAATTTATTCTCACCCGGGTCAGTTATATGAACCAGTTGACCGTGATAGTTTACTATATTACAAAGAAGCAAAGAACGGACAAATTTTAGAAGAAGGAATAACAGAAGCAGGTTCGATCTCTTCCTTTATTGCTGCGGGAACTTCATATGCTACACACGGAATAAATACAATTCCATTTTTTACTTTTTACTCGATGTTTGGAATGCAGCGCGTCGGAGATTTTGTTTGGGCTGCGGCAGATATGAGTTGTAAAGGATTTTTATTCGGCGGTACAGCCGGTAGAACAACTCTTGCCGGTGAAGGTCTTCAGCATCAAGACGGAAATTCTCATCTTTTAGCTTATCCGGTTCCTAACCTTGTTGCGTACGATCCAGCATTTGCATTTGAACTTGCAGTCATCATCCGCGATGGCATTTACCGCATGTATGAAAAACGTGAAAATGTTTTTTACTATATAACAATAATGAATGAAAATTATCCTCAGCCGCAAATGCCGGATGGTGTAAAAGAGGGAATTCTTAAAGGTATGTATAAATTTAGAGCGAGTGAGCAAAAAGATCAAAAAACAAAAGCACATTTGCTTGGCAGCGGAACAATCTTAAATGAAGTTATTAAAGCCGCCGAAATTTTAGAGAAGAATTACAAAGTTGCAACCGACATATGGAGTGTAACGAGTTATAAGAATCTGCATCTTGATGCCCAGGAAACAGAAAGATGGAATATGTTTAACCCGGATAAAGAAAGAAAACTTCCTTTTATCTCTGAAGTTACTAAAGGAGAAAAAGGAATATTTGTGGCTGCTTCGGATTATCTCCAGCTCATGGAAGATGGAATAGCCAAATGGCTGCCCGGCACTCTTCATTCGCTTGGTACATTTGGATTCGGAAGAAGTGAAGGAAGAAAATCTTTGCGCGACTTCTTTGAAGTAGACGCAAAGCATATTGTATATGCAACACTTTATTCTTTGATGAATGATGGGAAAATAAAACCGGAAGTAGTTAAAAAAGCCCAGAAAGAATTAAATATTAATCCGGATAAAATGAACCCGGCTAAATCATAAAAAATTGGAAATGAAATGATAGTAGATTTCAAATTACCACATCTAGGCGACGGCATTCATTCTGCTGATGTAATTAAAATTAATGTTAAAGAGGGAGATGAGATCAAACTCGATCAAATTGTAGTTGAGATCGAGACAGATAAAGCTACAGTTGAGGTACCGAGTGATATTGCAGGCGTAGTGAAAAAAGTCTATGTGAAAGAGGGAACGAAAGCAAATGTAGGAGAACCTTTGGTTGCGGTTGAAACAAGTAGTGAGCAGCTAGCGAATGATAGTGGGAAGAAAGAGGTAAAAAGCGAGAAATTAGAAGTGGTAAATGAGAAGGAAAAACAAAATTCAAAAACCAAAATTCAAAATCAGAAACCGGGAGATTTTACAACTGATAACCAACGACCAATAACCAATGACTTTCAGTTTAAGATTCCAATACTTGGAGAAAATATTTCATCTGCGCATATCACAAAAGTTCTTGTAAAAGTTGGCGACCATGTTGAGCAAGATCAAATTGTCCTTGAGATAGAAACAGATAAGGCAACAGTAGAAGTTCCTTCGGAAGTTGGCGGAACTATAAAGGAAGTTAAAGTTCAAGACGGAGATAATGTTGCTGTTGGCTCTGTTGCTTTCGTAATAGAAACTACACAATCTAAAGTATTAGAGAATAAATCGGCTGACCCCAAAGAAATGGTTGCTCAAGTAACAAATAAACAACAACCAATAGCCAAAAAAGAAGAACCATTTCAAAAAGTAGAACATTCACATGCACCGTCTGTTGTTACTTTGCCGCGCGATATTGTTCAAGTTGTTGTGCCTGCGGCGCCATCGGTTAGAAAATTTGCCCGAGAGATAGGTGTAAACGTTCGTCTTGTTAAAGGAACCGGTGCTAACGGTAGAATTTCGATTGAAGATGTAAAAGCGTATGCAAAAGCTTTGAATGAGCAAATTCAGTCTGGAGGATTGAATGCCGCGCCCGCAGGATTTGTGAAAGAACCACTTCCAGAATTTCAGAAGTGGGGAGAAATTGAACGGCAGCCGATGAGTAATATCCGCCGTAAAACCGCAGAGCATCTTTCATATGCTTGGAATACAATTCCCCACGTAACTCAATTTGACAAGGCGGATATTACTGAACTAGAAAAATTCAGAAAGGAAAATTCTAATAAAATTGCTGAAGCCGGCGGCAAACTGACTGTTACGGCAATTCTACTTAAAGTAATTTCATCTGCAATGAGAACATTTCCGCAGTTCAACTCAAGCGTTGATATTGAAAAAAACGAAATTGTTTATAAAAAATTTGTGAACATAGGGGTAGCTGTAGATACCGACCGCGGATTGCTGGTTCCGGTAATTCGTAATGTGGACAAAAAGAATGTAATCGAACTAAGCATCGAACTGGCAAGTCTTTCTAAAAAAGCGAGGGATAAAAAACTTTCATTGGAAGAAATGCAAGGCGGATGTTTTACAATAAGTAATCTTGGCGGAATTGGCGGAACATACTTTTCGCCCATTATTAATTCCCCGGAAGTTGCAATACTTGGAGTTTCTAAATCATCTTACGAACCGGTTTATATCAATGGTAAATTTGAACCGCGGTTGATGATGCCACTTTCGCTTTCTTACGATCATAGAATTATTGACGGCGCTGATGGAATACGTTTTTTAAGATGGATTGTAGATGTACTTGAAAATCCTACATTGCTGATTTTGCACTGATATTTTTAGAAGTTGCTTTTTTGTTTGGTGAGCAAATTTTGTTTCCACTCTCTCAAATCTTGGAAATAATTTCTTAATTCCTCCACAGGTAAGACATCTTGAAAAAGAATCCTCTGTTTGCCTCATTAAAATTTTGGCTTTCGGTGTATCTATTCTCATATTGATTCCACTCGTTCCTTAAATAAAGAGAACCATAACCAAGATGTATTACTGTACCCGGCACATAAGTAAATGATACAAGAAAATCTGTTAGCAGTTGCCTTTTGTATTTGTTGTATTCAACAACACCGCGGAAGAAAAGATATTTATTATGCTGATAAGTTAATCTCTCTCTAAAGATCGGATATTCGTAAATTAATTCTGAATTTGATTCTCTATAAAAATCGGAATAAATAAAACTAGAATAAGATTCTACATTCTCAGAAATTTGATAAATCATGATTGCGTTAATTTGGTTGCTGTAACCTTGAAATGGAGCTTGCGAATAATAGATTGCGTTAGTTCTTTTATATCCTACCGAGAATGAAATTATGTTGGAAATTAAGCCGCCTACAATAAATTGCAAACCCCCGGTTTTGAATTTCTCGCCTCCAAATATTTCTGTTGAATATGAATACTTTGCTCTTGCATTATATGAACCAAGAAAAAAACCCGTTGCTGAAAAATAATTGTATGTCTCCCATAACGAACTTGGTTTATCATTTGTTTGTGCAGAGAACGCTTCCAAATCAATTCTCTGAATGCTTGATGATTCCGGGTAAATTTTGGGTCTTATCAATCCAGTCAATCCGAAGATTCCGGTACGTGTTATAAATCCGGTTGCAACATTAAAATCTTCCGAGATATCTTTAACACTGAAATCGTAAGACAAATCTCTTGAATCATAATTGTAATTGAGACCTAATGCGTGTCCGCTTATTTTATCCGGATTGGTCGCAAGTTTAGAATTTGAGTACAAACCATTCCACTCAATAGTACTTGCTTCAGTTAATCGGATGTCTCCGTCAACTCCCAAAACATTGTTGTTACTATTTTTTGTTTCTCTTCCGGCGAAAATTCCACCGATATAACTGTCTCCCGAAAGTGACTGCTTAAATCGAAGTATTGGAACATGCGCATAATCTCCATTAACAACTGATTCATCTTGCGGGAGTTCATCCATTGCATACATTAGAGCAATTCTACTATTGGTACCAATTTTACCGGAAAGTTTTATTCCTGTTAATGGATTTACAATTGTTCTGGTGTGAACAATAGATCTTATTGGATCAACTATTGAAGATTGCGTTGCAGCCAGGTTATAAATTTCATTTCCTTCAAGAAAGAAAGGTCTCTTCTCCGGATAGTATAATGCGTATCTCAGATTAACATCAACTTGGCCTGCGTCTGCTTCAATCTGGCTGAAGTCCGGGTTATATGTACCATCGAGAATAAGATCTGAAGTAATTCCATATTTTGTAGTTAGACTGAATTCCCCTTTGTCTTCATACTTCACTAACTGACTTTGGCTCAAATTGAATTTTTGGCTGTAAGTAAAAGCCGGAAGAAGTTCAAACAATGTTGTTTTTTTTAAGCCATCATAAATTAAAGGACTCATCTGAGTAAGAAACGCCATTCCTTTTGCAGGGTCTAATTCCGGGTAGGAATCATGTTCCGAAAATCTGCTTATGAAACGCTCAAAGAAAGTTGACATCGTTACAGGATTTCCTTCTGCGTAACGGATGCTTTTAAGAGGAATACTTATTTCAATGTTATAACCGTCCGGAGTTAATTGTCCGGCACTATACCAAACAAAATCCGCACTAAAATCTTCTTGCCCGGCGGCAAATCGGCTGTCAGCTTGAATCCCGAGCGGATTTATATAAAAAGCATAGAGTGATTGGTGGTCATTGAATGAATCAAGATTAATACAAACCCAATCATCAGACAAAATATTATCCCTACTCGAAACACTGGATTTAATTTTTGCGGGCTCACTATCGTAACAACGGAAAGCAAAGTAGAGGTTTTCGCTATCATAAGCGGCGTATGCAATAGTATGTTCGGTGCCGTCTTTACCAAAATCCGGCGCAAATGTTTTAAACTCAGAAACAGATAAAGCATTTTGCCAGATTAAATCATCAAGTTTACCGTCAATGATTGGCGGCTTATCTGCCTTAGACGGTCTTAACTGTTCTTGAGCTTCTATCGAATAAACAAATATTAGCTGTAGAATGAAAAGGATCCAATTGACTGCATTAAATTTTTTCAAATAATAACACTTTTTTATTATTGAACAGACCTTTTTTATTAATCTTTTAATCTTGAAGTTAAATGTCTTAAATTATTTTGAAATACACTAACAAAAAGAATAAATATTTTAATGTTCTTTCCAACAGAAGATTATTTGCCTCTTTTTACTATTTTTGCTAAGAAATATTATAAAAAAGAAAGATAATTGGTAAAAACCTATGACTATAAATACGCAATTAGCAGTTATTGGCGGCGGACCTGGCGGTTATGCGGCTGCATTTCTTGCCGCCGACCTTGGCATGCAAGTTACATTAATTGACCTTGAAAAAAATCCCGGCGGTGTTTGCCTTTACAGAGGCTGTATTCCTTCAAAAGCTCTTCTTCACATTGCAAAACTTATTAAAGAAGCTGAGGAAGCAAAAAAATGGGGAGTCGAATTCGGCGAACCAAAAATTGACCTTTCAAAACTCCGCGATTTTAAAAATGGTGTGGTTAATAAACTCACAGGCGGATTAGGACAACTTTCCAAACAACGCAAAGTCAATTTCATTCAGGGTAAAGCTTCATTCATAAACTCAAATTCATTATCAGTTAAGAAAGACGATGGAACAACAGATGAAGTCCATTACGAAAAAGCAATTCTTGCAACTGGTTCTGTTCCTTCAAAAGTTCCCGGACTTTCAATTGAATCACCTCGTGTAATGGATTCAACTTCGGCTCTTGAACTTAACGATGTACCGAAGAGACTATTGGTAATTGGCGGCGGATATATCGGACTTGAATTAAGTACGGTTTATGCCGCACTAGGAAGCAAAGTTACAGTAGTTGAAATGTTGACGGGATTATTGCCGGGCGCGGATCGTGATTTAGTGGCTGTGTTAGATAAACGTGTAAAATCAATGATGGAAAATGTTTTTACTGATACAAAAGTTGTTGAGTTAAAAGAAACTTCAGAGGGGATTACTGTTCGTTTAGAAGGCGAAAAAGTTACTGAACCTCTTCAAACATTCGATAAAGTTTTAATTTCTGTCGGACGTAGGCCTGTTACAACGGGTTTCGGATTAGAGAATACAAAAGTTAAAATTGACGAACGCGGATTTGTGACTGTTGATAAAACTTTGAAAACAGATGATCCAAACATTTACGCAATTGGTGATATTGTAGGTAATCCAATGCTTGCACACAAAGCTGCGGCTGAAGGTAAAATTGCAGTCGAAGCTATTCTAGGACACAAAACTGCATTCGAACCGAATGCAATTCCTGCTGTTGTGTTTACAGACCCTGAGCTTGCTTGGACAGGTATAACCGAAATAGAAGCGCGTGAAAGAGGAATAAAAGTTGAAGTTGCGAAATTTCCATGGGGCGCGAGCGGACGCGCTACAACATTAGATAGAAATGATGGAATGACTAAGTTGATTATTGAACCTGGAACGGAAAGAATTCTTGGTGTTGGAATTGTAGGAGTCGGCGCGGGTGATATGATTGCTGAGGGAACATTAGCAATTGAAATGGGTGCAGTTGTAAAAGATTTGGAGTTAACAATTCATCCGCATCCGACATTGTCCGAAACTATGATGGCTGCTGCGGAAGTATTTTATGGTCGCGCAACGGATATGTACCGTCCAAAAAGGAAATGACAAACAAAAAAGTTGGTATAAAATTTTGAAAATGAAAATCATACTCGCATTTTTTTTCTTACTTACTATCCGGCTCTCTGCTCAGAATTATGATTGGGTGAAGCATGATTCTCTGGTTAAAGCAGGAATCAATCAGATATACGGCATCGAATTCGACAAAGCCGAAAAAACTTTTGATGTAGTTTCTAAAGAATACTCAACTCATCCGTCAGGTAAATTTTTCAAGGCGATGATAACATGGTGGCGCATTCTGCTTGATATTGAAAATGAAAGTTTGGACGAGAAATTTTTTAATCAGCTCGACGACTTAATCAATATGTGCGACGGTATTTTAGATAAGAATGACAAAAATGTTGACGCGATGTTTTTCAAAGGCGGTGCGCTTGGTTTTCGCGGGCAATTGCGCGCAATACGAGAAAGTTGGTTTAAAGCTGCGCTTGACGGCAAAGACGGATTAGGTTTAGTTTTTAAGTCTTACGAACTAAATCCAAAAAATGTAGATGTGCAGCTTGGTTTTGGCATTTACCATTATTACGCCGAAGTAATTCCCGCCCGTTATCCTGCTGTCAAACCGTTTATGGTTTTTTTTCCTAAAGGAGACAGAGCAAAAGGATTGAAAGAACTTGAGAACGTTGCATGGAATGGCAGATATACCAGAATTGAAGCTCGAAATTTTTTAATGAAACTAAATTTTCAGTTCGAAGACAAAATGGATGAAGCAAGAAAGTGGGCTAAAATTTTGCTCAACGATTTTCCAAACAATCCGTTCTTTCAAAAATATTACGGACTCACTTTTGTTAAAGATAATAATTATAATGAAGCGGCAAAAACGTTTCATGATATTTACAATAAATCCAAACGTGGTATGCCCGGTTATAACAAACGCTTTGAACGTGAAGCTACTTATTATATTGGCATGGATTTTAAGCTGAAAGA
>JAKAMS010000060.1 GCA_021812745.1 Bacteroidota bacterium
AATTTATGGTACATATTCAAATTCATATGGTAAACTTGGAGTTTTAGGTGGATTGCGTGCAGAGGAGTCATTCATTAAAGCTAATCTGGTTTCTATGAATAACATTCTTACAAACAGTTATTTCAATATCTACCCGACTCTGCATCTAAGTTACAAATTGAGCGATCTGATGCAGCTTCAGTTGAATTACAGCAAGCGTGCAAACAGACCGGAAGGAGATGATCTTAATCCGTTTTCGGAATATCAAGACCCGAGAAATATAAGAGCAGGAAACCCAAATTTAAAACCGGAATTTATTCATTCAGTGGAATTCGGATTTCAATGGCAAAACGATTTTTTAACCGTAGTACCGAGCATCTTTTTCAGAAATCGTTATAACGGAATGACTTCAATTACAAAAGCTTTGAACGACACAACTTTGTTAACCACGAAAGAAAATTTAGCTAAAGACCAGTCGGCTGGTTTCGAAGTTGTTTTCTCCGGCGGCTATGGAAATTTTATAACCGCAAATTTGAGCGGTAATGCTTTTTACGAACAGATTGACGCATCCAATCTTGGATTCAGCAATAACAAATCCACCGTTACATGGAGCGCCAATATGAGTTGTAACGCAAATCTTTCAACAACAACAATGGTACAATTCAATTCCAATTACAGGTCATCAAGATTAACCCCGCAAGGAGAATACAAGCCGAGCTTTGTTGTCAATCTTGGATTGCGGCAGGATCTGTTTGATGAGAAACTTTCATTAGTCTTTACAATCTCGGACCTCTTCAAAACATTTAACAGAGAGATGAACTTTGATACATCATGGCTGAAACAGAATACAGTTAATAGACGCGATTCACAAATAATGTATTTAGGAGTTACTTATCATTTAGGCAAACCGTCTAAAAAATCGAAAGAGAAAGCGATTCAATATGATAATAGTTTATGATAAATAGTTTTTTAAGACAGTACATTGTTACAGAGATCCGGTTTGACGGATTTAGACAAATTTTTTTGATCGGAAAGAATTGCCGCTTAGTCGCTAATGAAAGGATTTACCTTCAACTGTAATTCTTTACCTAAACTGTAAACGCTTAGTAAAGTTATCACAAGGAATAAGGAAGGAAATGCGGCTATCCACCATGCTTGACTGAGATAAAATTGTCCTTCCAATATCATTGCGCCCCAGGTAGGGTAAAAGTGATTACCGGTCAATCCTAAATAGCTCAGTGAAGATTCGGCGATAATAACGCTGGCAAATTGAAATACCAGATTAACTAATAATGACGGGAGTAAAAGCGGAATAAAGTCTTTTCTCAGCATTTCTAACTTGCTCATACCAAGCATTTGTGAAGTGATAATATAATTTTTGTTTTTGAGCGAAATAACTTCTCCCCGGACAATCTTAAATAAAGTTTTCCATCCAGAGATGCCGAGTATGATAATTACGTTTAGCAGAGAATTGCCAAAGTATGCCAGAAAGAGGATGACTAAAAATATTGTGGGAAATGCCAGCATCATCTCAGTAAAACGGTTGAGTATAATATCAACATTCCTTGAGAAATATCCTGAGATAAAACCAAGCAGACCACCTATCAAAAGGGTAACAATAACGGCAGATGCGCCGATTAGTGTTGAAAGGCGTGTTGCGTAAATAATTCTTGAAAATAGATCTCGCCCGTATTCATCCGTACCAAACAAAAAGATAATATTTTCAGTTACTGTTTTATCCTTGTATGAATTTTGCAATTCAAATTCCTTATTCCTCTGGAATATTTTAATATTGCCGCTCATCTTAACGCTGTCGCATAAAAAATAGTTATCATCTACAACGTCGCGGAATAGATCTCTCCTCAGACTATAATATTGGGTCAGTTCATCGGTGGTTGTTTTATTCTCATCAACTTTGATAAGCACTTTAGATGAAAGGGGAGAAAGATTTTTAGCAACAGAGAGGTTGAATTGAAGATTCGGATTATAGATTGAAATGAGCGGTGCGAAAATGAAGATGAAACTGACCGCAATTGCTATCCCTTGGCTTAGTCCAAAAGTGCGGTTGAAAAAAACGAATCTTCTTCCGGGAAAAAGTAAAATAAGCAATAATAGAATTATCCCGATCGAAGAGAAAAATTGATCGGCTATTTCAAAAGAAAATAAATTAGAAAAATTATTACCGCTCAACACCAAAATTATGAAATGGTAGAATAACCTGATTGAATCAGCCAATTCAGAAAATCTCAGAATGATGACCGATGCTGTAAGAAAAAGAAGAAAATGCCATATTCTAATTCTCTTAATCAATTTAGTTCCGTGTTTAATCTCTTATCAAATTTTACCTTAATTGTATCTGCAAGAAAATTTGCCAGCAGAACAAATACTCCGGAGATAAAAACAGATCCAACTACAAGCGGGTAATCTCTTGTTAATATAGCCGTAACGGTTAATCTCCCCATTCCGGGCAGACTAAAAATTGTTTCTGTTATCAGCGCTCCGCTTAGAAGTATTCCAAGTTCAGTTCCAAAGATTGATAGAAGCGGTCCAATGGAGTTTGGAATAACATGCTTTTTGAAAATTGTTTTTTCATCAGTTCCGTTAGCTCGTAAAAAGAGGACATAATTCTTCTGGTATGTAGTCTCTATGCTGTTTCTTAGATAGCTGTAAAATAGTAACGCGCCGGGAATAGAGAGAGTAAGCAGAGGCAGTATCAAATGGGAAAAATAATCGAGTATCTTTTCTATTACGCTCAAGTCGTTAAAATCCATCGAATGCAAATCCGATGAAGGCAGAATATTCAGCTTGACCGAAAAGAAATAAATCAAGACCAATCCTATAATCATTGTCGGTATTGAATAAATAAAGAAACTTAATCTGCTTAGTAGTCTGTCTAAAAATCCTCCTCTGATTTTATTTATTAAAAACGCTAATAAAAACGAGAAAGATACTTGAATGGAAAAACTAATTGAGGCGAAAATAAGTGTAAAGGTAAGCGGTCCGGAAATTACTTCGGTAACAGGAATGCGGTAATTATACGAAATACCAAAATCGCCGCTCAAAATATTCTTTATAAAATAGAAATACTGCTCTGCCACTGAACGGTCTAAAGCGAATGAGTGCTTTACATTCTCTGATAATAAAGGACTCATCACCGGGGAAATAAATTTTAATGTCGGATCGCCCGGAGCGAGTCTAAGCAGTATGAAAATTAAACTGACTAATAAGAATAATGTAAAGATGTAAGAAGATAACCGCTTTATGAATTTTATTCCGTTCGTCTTCATAACTATTTATCAATAGACCATGTCCAGCATTTCTGAACAACGCCTAACGGATTTATAGGAATATTTTTAATCCTATTATTGAAGCCGACCATGTTATCTATCCAAAACAAAAAAACTACCGGCTGTTCATCGCTCATAATTTTCTGGAATCTCTTTAAAAGTTCATGGCGTTCGTTATCGGGAATCTTTGTGCCGAGTTTATCTAATATCAGATCAACTTCTTTGTTGCTGAAATTGCACACATTTGCGCCGGCAATTTTTTTATCCGAATACCAATATGGTTTTAAGTTGAGTGGAATAGGCACGCCCCAGCCTGCAATCCATGCATTTAATTCTCCCTTAAACATTTTGGGAAATATAACAGCCGGTTCCAAGAATTCAATTTTAGCGTCAATACCCGCCGCCTTCAAATTATTCTGAAGTATGTTTGAAGTGAATGTTCTCAAAGGATTTCCCGAGGGCACATTGATAGTAAATGAAAATTTCTTGCCGCTCTTCTCTAAAATCCCGTCTCCGTCGGAGTCTATCCATCCCTCATTCTTTAATAATCTCTTGGCTTCGTCAATATTAAATTCAATCGGTCTCTGCGATTCATCAAGATCGGATTTATATATCGGCGCTATAGGTCCCACCATTAGTTCGCCGTGCCCCATTAAATATTCATCTATAATTGTTTGACGGTTAAGAGCATATGCGATTGCTTTTCTGATATTCACATTCCCGAAAAGTTTATTCGGAACAATCTTTTTCACTTTTGGGGAAGAGGGTTCAATATTATTCAAACCGAGATAGTCGTATTCGCGTCCTTTTCTTGCCGTAACGCTTAAATGCTTTTCTGCTTTTAAAGCATCAATATCTTCCGGACGGATATTTTCCGTTAAATCAATTTCTCCTTTCTTGAACTGATTTATTCTGGAATTATAATCCGGAATAATTTTGAAAACGATCTCTTTAATCTCTCCGCCGGAGAATAAAAATGATTTATCGTTTCTTACCAGTTTGATGTTCTGGCTTTTTTCCCATGACTCAAGTTTGTAAGGTCCGCTTCCGATTGGTTTGAAACTCATATCCGAAGTTGCAAGAGCTTTGCGGTCCAACTTTTCAAATATATGTTTCGGCATTACCGGGAAATCAAAATCGAAATAGGAAGGCGTGCTGTTTGCCTTAAAATTTATTCTGAATTGTGAAGGACTTATCACTTGAAATGTCTTTGTAAGGTCAATGCTAAGATCGGGATTTGTATAAAAGTTTTTAAATGTTCCAAAGAAGCGGCTTTGAACTTTAGCATCCGAATAGAGATCAAATGAAAAAACAATATCATCGGCATTAACATTCACTCCATCGCTCCATTTAGCGTCATCTCTTAATGTAACTAATACAGATGACGAATCTTTACTCCACTCAATTGATTTTGCCAGTACCGGAGAAGAAGTTACAAAACCCGTTTTATCATCCCAGCCATGTCCCACAATGCCTAGATAAATCAGTTCGGTTATGTCCGACTCTGAGGCGCTCATAGCAAATAGCGGATTAAGAGTTTGCACGTCGGATTCTAATCCTATAATAATTCTGTCGGCTGTTTTTTCTTTGGACCCTGTGCAGCTAACAGCAAAAATTAATGAGATGATAATTATAGAGATTCTCTTGAAACGCGGTATCATATTCTTTCCCTCTTTTGTGAATGGCAATACAAACATTGCAATCCCTAAACTTTTGCCTTAACTTTTATATCAATAAAATAAGAATATGAACTATAAAAGCATAGCGTACAGTTTTGGGAACTAACCAGATTATTATCGAAGCAAATATTGATTTTGTTGAGTTGAATTCGAACGGCTCAAGCAAAGTATTATTCAGCAATGTGAATTTTATTCTTGAGAATAATTCAATCTACACGCTTCTAGGCAATAACGGTGCTGGTAAAACAACTTTTCTAAATGCTTTGTTGAATCTGCTGGACAAAAAATCCTACAGTGTCAAAGGAAAAATAAATCTGCTCGGTTATGATCTCTTGAATTCTTCGGAAGAGGAATTACAATCCCTTAGAAAAGAATCGGTACGCTTCATTTTCCAGGACGCCGTTAATTGTTTTGACCCTCTTAGAAAGATCGGCTATTATTTTAATTCATTGCCGTTAGACAACAGTTATCTTGATGAACTGCTTGATTACTTCCTCATGCCGAAAAGAGAAATTATACTGAACTATTATCCGTACGAACTAAGCGGAGGTATAGCTCAAAGAATTGCTCTTATATGGGGAATTGTATCTAAACCTAAACTGCTTATTATTGACGAACCAAATAGCGCGCTCGATATTCCGCTCTCTGTACTCCTGAGCAAAAAACTGACGGAGATTTCCAAACAAAATGATCTTTCAATTCTGGTTGTTACACAGGATTTGAAATTCGCATTTAACACCGGCGGCAGAATAGGATTGCTGAGGTCCGGCGGTATTGAAGAATTTAACAATGATGAAGAAAATTTTAACCGGTTGAAAATTGAACTGATGAAGTAAAATTACTTGTGAACAAGAGATGAATGAACTTCTAAAAATAAAAAACGTTTCCTATTCGGTGAATGATTATACCGGGAAAAAGAGAATTAAAATTGTTGAAGATGTTTCTCTGGATATTTACCGCGGAGAAATTTTAGGAATAGTAGGAGAGAGCGGCTGCGGTAAAACTACTTTGGCAAAACTTATCGCTTCAATCCTGAAACGCAGTTCCGGTTCAATTGATTATTACTTTAACTCGTCTTTGAAGAAAGAAGCAAAACCCGCGCAAATATTATTTCAAAACTCAGAAGATCTTATCAATCCTTTTAGAAAGATAAAGGAGATGCTGGATGACAGCGGCAGTCCCGAGAAAAGCTTTGAAACAATTCTGGCGGAAACCGGTGTTGATAATGAATTGCTGACTAAACTTGGGTTTCAATTGAGCGGCGGTGAAAGACAAAGAGTAGGTTTGGCAAGAGTGCTCTTAGCCGATCCGGAACTTCTTATTTTGGATGAACCATTCTCAGCGCAAGATTTTCCGTCTAAAAATAATTTTAAGGAATTAATAGGCAAACTTAGTTCGGATGGAAAACTTACAACCGTAATTATTACTCATGAGCTGGATCTTATTGATAATCTTGTTGATAGAATTGCCGTTATATTCGGAGGAAAAATTATTGAAATTGCATCTGCAGATAACTTCTTTCGATCACCAAAACATCCTTACTCAAAATTCCTTTTAGAATCGGGGAAGTATCTGCTGGAACGGAAAAATATTATTATTGATGAGGAGAGCCATTCGGCTTTTTGCAATTACTACAATCGCTGTGCTAAGAAAACGGATGATTGTTTAAGTATGCTCAAGAGAAATGAGAATAAAGATCATATCGTTTATTGTAACAATACTGAAGAGTAATCACCAATAATTTCGAAATAAAATAAAAAAGCCAAGCGGCGAAAGACAAAGTTTTTATCTCTGCCTCTCGTCTCTTAACTTCAATTTTTTACTGCTTAATTCTTACTAAAAATATTTCTGATTCCTACCTAACAAATCCGTATTCAGAAAAATGAGGTATCTCTCCGCCAACAATTCTGATTGTACCGGTTCTTACATCGGTATAAATATCTTTGTTCGAAATTATGAAGCCTGTAGTCGGATCATCCAGATAAGCAAAGTAAATTTTGCCGGGATCAACTCCTCTCAGATCAAGACCTGTGTACTCTAAGTCGAGTGTTAAAGGAATATCAAAAGTTGTCGGATGCGGTAAAAATTTGATACTGAGCTTATCATTATCAATCAGCATGTAGAATACAAGAAACTTACGGTCTTTCAACGCACCTGCCGGTACATGAAGTGTTGCTGATATTGTTTTTTTTCCGTCGGCGCTTACAAAGTTTGCTCTTACATGTCCTCCAACCGAAAGGTCAATAAAATTTACACCGGCGACTTGATCCATTCCTGTAAATTTACTCCCCTTTGTTGAAGGTGTAGAGAGCCAGTTGATTGTCTGTTGAGTAGAAGGAGCTGTTACTCCGCTCTTGTTCTGCGAGGGATCAACTAGATTGTTATTTTCTGAACATGCAAAGAAAAGAATACCGATTGTAAATAGTGCTAGTAGCTTTTTCATATTAACTCCGTTCATTTAGTAAATTTTTATTTGATCAATTCACCGGAAGTGAACCGACGTTTTTGTTCTTTTGATAATATTTTACAGACTTCATCAAGTGTGTTGTTGCTTTGGGAACATCACCCATATCCGAAAAGAGTAAACCGAGTTCGTAATTTGTCTCTGCTGCGTTGATCTCGTCATTGAGCGTTTCGTTCAATCTTAGACTTGTCAACAGATAGCTCTCAGCCAAAACGTAATTCTTCTGATACCGCGCTATTGTTCCGTTGATTCGATGGATGTCTGCGATTGCCGCTTTATCATTCATCTGGTAACTCAGATCAAGAGCTTTCTGAGAATATTCTGTAGCGTCGTTTAATTTTCCTATCTGGAATAATAATTCCGCTTTATTGAAGTAGCATAATTTTAGAATTGGGAAGTAGGAATACCGTTTAGCTATATCATGACTCTTTTCAAAATAATCAATTGCTGTTGTGGATTGACCTAATTTTCTGTAAGACATTCCAATATTTACAAGCACTTCGGCTTTTCTTCTATCATCGTTGAGTTCTTCGAATTTTGCCAAAGCTTTGTTGTATGATTGAATTGCTTTTTCGTAATCTCTGTTCATCGAATAAATAATCGCAAAGTTAGTTTCAATCATTGCAACAAGGCGTTTGTCTCCGTCTTCTCCAATTATCTTTAAGCTGTTTAGTAATCTGTAATGCCCTGTCTCCAGATCTCCTTTTTCAACATACATTGAACCAAGAAGAAATTCAGAACGTGCCATACCGTACTTATCGTCAAGTGCGGTAAAAATCTCTTTTGCATCGTAAAGATTTTTTGTGGCTTCATCCCAGCCGGCTTGATTTAAGTAAAATTCGGCAAGCATTAAATATGCGGAAGCTAATTCTTTTTTATATTCATTTGTTGTGATTATTCTTTGTATCAATAGCATTGTAATATCGTACGAAAGATCATTCTCTCCCTGTACCAATGCCAGTTTGCTGAACTCTAATAAGAAAGAGACATATTTTTCTTGATCCAATTTAGAGTCGGCGAATGTTATCAAAGTATCGGCTACTAAACGGATATCTTTTGATAAAACGCTGTCAGTAAAAAATTTACTTAGAAGATTTTCTTTTGGATAGCGCTTAAAGTCCGGTGGGATGAACTTCAAAGCGATATTCTCAAGATACTCCAGCACATCTTCCGCTGTCATGAACCTATTTAAAAGCGTATTTAGGTTTGAAGCAAAGTTGTTATCGGTAATCATTTTAACCTCTCTTTTCATTAATTATTTAGTAAAATGACTACCTGACAAAACCATATTCGGAAAAATGTGGAATCTCTCCGCCGGTGATTCTGATTGTTCCCGTGTTTACATCTGTAAAGATGTGATCGTTTGTAATTATAAAACCGGTAGTAGGATCATCTAAATAAGCAAAGTAGATTGTCTTAGGATTAATTCCGGTTAAATCAATACCTGTGTATTCTAAGTCGAGTGTTAAAGGAATATCAAAAGTTGTGGGGTGCGGCTGAAATTTGATACTTAATTTGTTATTATCAATCAGCATATAGAATGTGAGATAACGGCGGTCTTTCAATGCGTGAGCCGGTACGTGAAGTGTAGCGGAAATCGTTTTCTTTCCGTCCGCGCTAACAAAGTTTGCTCTTACATGTCCGCCTTCATAAAGGTCAATAATATTTGCACCGGCAACTTGATCTAGTCCGGTAAATTTACTTCCCTTAGCAGAAGGGGCGGATAACCAGTTGAGTGTTTGATGTGTTGCCGTAATGTTGGAATTTTGTGGATCAACAAGATTAGTATTCTCAGAGCAGGCGAAGAAAAGAATACCTATTGCGAAGAGTGCTATTATCTGTTTCATAAAACCTCCCAGTTTGATGTTGCATAAAAGCCCCATCTTTTGTGCCAAGTAATTTGATTATCTTCTCTTACGCTTATTCTAAATCAGATACTTTGTGGTATTGCTAATCCGGAGAGAATTCTCAGTTTGAAAGAATCAGACATTCTGTTGGATTAATATTAATTGATGTGGGAAACTCAATTTATGCTAATGAGGAATGACTAATTCTGAGCAAGTGATAATAATTGAGACACATCTTTAAGATGCGGCAGAAATGGGAAGAAAAAAGAGATGTGATCTGTAGATGTCTATTCAAAAAATAAAACATTATGGGGTAATGGTTACATGTAAGATTTTGAATCCGGTTAGCCAAATCTCTTTTGCACGCAAAGATCTTATTATAATTTTATCGCCGCAGCGGAATCTATAAAGATTTCTTTGTACTCGGCAATGAAAGAAACAACTTTTTCAGCCGATTTGAACCCTAATATTTCTATTATGCCTAGATCAAAAATAATATCGTTATCCCATGCAGCCTGTCCGACCTTGAATTCTTCCGTCATGGAATCTGCCAGATGAACAATAGAAGCTAAAACGGAATTTTTTTCGCTTTGAGAGGGCGTATGATGAAATTCAATTACATCAGCCAGATTTTCGGGCAGTTTCAACTTCTGAATTAAATACTTCCCGATTTCTTGATGGGTAAGCCCCAGTATTTCTCTTTCTGCTTTTAAGAAAATCAGATCGGAATTAACGGAATTCAAAATAGAACTAAATTCATCCGGAAACGAAGTTGCTATAATTTGTATTCCGATATCGTGAAGCATTCCGGATAGAAAAGCTTCACCGGATAAATCTCCAAAACCTAGGCGGCGGGCTATATCTTTTGCTGCAGTCCCGACCAGCATAGAATGCTTCCAGTAATCCATGTAATTAAATTTATCAGTTGAACGGAACTTGAAAGAATCCGATAATGAAATTGCTGTAACCATCTGATGAACTTCCTCGGTCCCCATAAGCATAATGGCAAACTCGAGTGAAGAAACTTTTCTCGGTAGTCCGTACATCGGTGAATTGGCAATCGAAAGTACTTTTGTGGTCAATCCTTGATCTTTGCTGATTACGCCTGAGAGCTTATATGAATTACCCGGATCGGATTTAATCACTTGCGATACTTCGAAAATAATTTTGGGAATGGATGCTATGTTGCGAAGAGCTTCTAATTTTTGAACTGTTTTTTCTCTTTTTTCTTCTAAGGTCATTTTATTCTCTGAAATTCATATCTGTACAATACCTTTTTACTAAAATAGCAGATATTTTTTCCAAGTGAAAATATATTAGAGCAAATTATCTAAATAAAATAGTGGCTTAGGATTTGA
>JAKAMS010000061.1 GCA_021812745.1 Bacteroidota bacterium
ACGATTCAAGTCCTTTCTGGAGTGCAGATGGATCAAAGCTTGGTTTCTTATCTTCCCGTTCAGCAACAGGAGCTGTAACAGGCGGTCTGTCACATACTAATGATGTCTGGTTCGTATGGCTTAAAAAGGACGATTGGGAAAAGACTAAATCAGACTGGGATGAAAAAGAAGCTCCTTCTGCAGATAAACCTGCCACAACTAAAGATGAAAAGCCAAAAGATGCAGCAGCGAAGAAAGAAACACCAAAAGTTAAACCAATTCAAATTGATTTTGAAAACATTCACGAAAGAATTGTTCAAGTAACAAATTTTACAGGCGATGAAAGAGATTTAACAATTTCTAAAGATGGCGAAACATTTTATTACACAGGTGAAAGCAGTAGCGCAAAAGGACGCGATCTTTACAGTATTAAATGGGATGGAAAAGATCTAAAAGAAATAACTAAAGGCGGGTCTAATCCTTCCAATGTATTGATGGACCGTGACGGGAAATATCTTTATTATACAAAAAGAGAAGGGTCTCTGAGCAGACAAGATTTGAAATCAGACAAAACCGAAATGCTTCCATATTCCGCTAAAATGCAAATTAATTATCCAGCCGAACGAGCGGAAGTTTTTGAAGAAGCTTGGCGCGCATTTAGAGATGGTTTTTACGATCCTCAGTTTCATGGTAAAGATTGGAATGCGTTACATGATAAGTATAAAGAACTTTGTGTTATTGCTTCAACTAACAATGATTTCAGAGATATGTTCAACAACATGCTCGGTGAAGTAAATTCGAGTCACGTTGGATTTACTGCGCCGGATAGAGCAGAAACTCAAAAAGATGCAACCGGACTTCTGGGCGTTGAGTTAATGCCAACAAAAGAGGGAATGAAAGTTCTTCGTGTAATACCGAACTCGCCAGCAGATAAAACATCAAGCAAACTTTTTTCGGATGATGTAATTACCGGCGTTGATGGCAATGAATACAAAAGTGATATTAACTTTTATTCTTTGATGAATACAAAAGCCGATGAAAAAACACTATTAGAAGTAAAAAGTAAAGACGGAAAGCAAAAAGAAGTTACTATCCGCCCTGTAGCTAACGAACAACAGCTTTTGTACCAAGAGTGGGTAAAAGAAAGACAAAAATTAACGGAGAAATATTCTAACGGCAGATTGGGTTATATTCACATTCAAGGCATGAGCATGCCAAGCTTTGAAGTTTTTGAACGCGAACTAACTGCCGCTGGTTACGGAAAAGAAGGACTGCTAGTTGATGTACGCTATAACGGCGGCGGATCAACTACAGATTATCTAATGACTATATTAAATTACAAGCAGCACGCATACACAATTCCGCGCGGTGCAAGCGATAATCTTGAGCGCGACAAGAAAAAATTCCGCGGTTATTACCCTGTAGGAGAACGATTGATTTATGCAGCATGGCTAAAACCATCAATCGCACTTTGCAATGAAGGAAGTTATTCTAATGCGGAAATTTTTTCTCATGCATATAAAACCTTAGGAATTGGAAAATTGGTTGGCGTTCCAACAAACGGATCGGTTATTTCAACCGGCGGCAAAGCTTTATTGGATGGCTCTTTTGTAAGATTGCCGGGTAGAGGATGGTTTGTAAAAGCAACAGATAAGAATGAAGAGTTAGGTCCCGCAGTTCCGGATATTATCGTTCATAATTCAATTGACTGGATTGCAAAAGGAGTTGATGAACAGCTAAAAGCGGCATGCGACGAATTGTTAAAAGAGATTGACGCTAAAAAGTAAAATTAATTATCCATTAGAAATGAATAAGGAAGGGTCTTAGACCCTTCCTTATTTTTAAAGTGACCTGATAAATAAAAATTCTCACGCTACCGAATTACAAAAACAAAAGTAAGATGAAGTGCAGGTAATTAAGTTTCAGTTTTTTTGATGAGCTGCTTTTATTGAACAATTTGGATTCAACTCTAAAATCATTCAGCCCCAATTAATACAGAATATTACTGCTTAGACACTTTGCAAAGATCAATAATACGGCAGAAATTTGGTGCAAGGCGCTAATCGGACTGATGGTCTTTAGTCTAAAATCTGTAAAAAATAATTTTAACATAGCTTCCATTTCATAACAATTGATTATTTTTACGAAGCATTTTAAAAACTATATTACATCCGGAGGATTTTTTATGTCAATAATGATCACAGACGAATGCATCTCTTGCAATGCATGTGAAGCTGAATGTCCGAACACAGCTATTTACTCACCAGGTCTCTCTTATAATATTGGTGGACAAGAATACGCAGCGCTTTCAGAAGAACACACATACATAGTTCCAGACAAATGCACAGAGTGTGTAGGATTTTATGATGAACCACAATGTATTCCTGCTTGCCCAACAGAAGCAATTATCCCAGATCCGTCACATGTTGAAACAAAAGAACAATTGGCGGCTAAGAAGGAACATTTGGATCAAGTTGGAAGATAATATTTTCCCTTTTCCAAAAGACCCCGGCAGTTTGTCGGGGTTTTTTATTTTAAACGGAACTATGCAGAGGTTTCTTTTTTATAAGAACCAATACGAGTGTGGTTCTATGAGGTTACAAAAAATTTTTTTGTTCCTCTTCCTTTCACCGCTTGTTTTATTCTCTCAGGAAGACACTACCCTTTTGAAAAAAGAAGGATTAAATAAGCAAGTAGATAGCTCAAAGAAAAAACTTATTATAACACCACAGATTCCCCCAAGATCGTTAATAATAAAATTGAAAGATCTAAACGAGATCAAAAAATTAAAAGAAAAATCGTTCATTATTATTGATGATACCGCAGGTTATTCTGATGAGGAATTAGCAAGCGGTCTTTCTGAAAAAGAATTAACCGATTATAAGAAAAATAAAAAAGAGTTAAAGGAATTACTTGTTTTACCTCCTCCCGAAGAAGAAACTTATCCCGAGGTTTCAACTATTAGAAAAATTTTGGGAGTAGCAAAAACCGCCGGTGTAATAATTATTTTAATTCTGAGTTTTTTGTGAAAAACTTTTGTCACATAATATTTATTTTCTTAATTGCTACTATGCCTCTCTTCTCTCAAGCCGTCAGAGACACAAGTAAAACATCTCGCCTGGAGAATAAGAACGACAGGAAACAAATTCTAAATAAAATTCCAGATGATGAAACAAATCAATTCGAATTGCCCGATGTGAATATTTTTATTCCCTTAAATCTGAGAATCTACCAGAAAGCAATTATTAATGACTATAAGGCGCCGCATAAATTTACAAGTGAAGAACTTAGCACGGGAATGGCTGATGATGAACTTATCTCATTCGAATTAAATAAAGCAAAAACAAAAAGGATGCTGTCGGAACTTTATGGCGAAGATCTAATAGATATGAAAAAAGTTTTGGAGACTTTGGGCATTACAAAAGAACAAATAACCTGGATTGTGGCAATCCTACGATTTTTTTTACAACAACTATAATTTCTTAGGCAGGACCGACCGTTAAAAAATTAGCTCGTCAAAAACCCCGGCTTTCGAGCCGGGGTGCAAGTTTTTTAATCACTGCAACCTCCACGACAAGTAGAGAAGGGCTAATAACCCTTTCTTATTTATTATTTCGCCCCGATCCAGATAGAATGCATCACAGTGACTGGTACAATAGTCGCAAAGATGCACCAGAAATAAAATCCAAAAATTTTTGAATGGATAAAAATCGGGATTAACGGGGGCGGGATAAATTTTCCGCAGAGCAAACAGCCGCTCATTATTTGTTTCATCTCGTTTTTTTACCTTTATGTGGAAAGAAATCTTACTTTAACTTCTTTGAGTGAATTTTATACGAATCATTTTTAGAAAAATTTACAGATTTGATGCTGAATTACTATAATTGTAGTTAAGATTAACAATAAAAGTTATGGTGGAGCATGTGGCGATCATTATTAATTTTATCTATACTGTTTTTTATTTCAGCTTGCACAAAGCAAGTGCCCGAAGGAGATAAAAAAAATTCCCGGTCATCGGAAGAAATTGCTGTTGAACAAACTATAATGAATTTTATAGAAGCGTATAACTCAAACGATATAGACAAAGCTGTTACTTTTTTTGAAAGTGATTACAAAGGAGTTGTTTCAGATTCCGATGATGTGGTTGGTCTCGATATGTTGAAAAATGATTTGGCTCAATATAAGAAGCAATATCCGGGTGGTAAGTGGGAGATTAAAATTGACGAGGTAAATATTTCGGGCGAATTGGCATACGTCTTCACTAGCGGTTCTTTTGTAATGCCGGATCCGATTGAAGACAAGATGAGTCCAATTTATTCAGAGCGGGCAATAAGAATTTTAAGAAAAAAGAAGAACGACGGATGGAGTATTTTCAGGTATTTGGCAACACCTACATTCAGTTACGATGACAAATAATTTATATCTGCCATTCTATTTCCTGCCACCAAAGATAGAGCATATTTGAATCGCCGTTTATAACGCCTGCGCGCGTTACGTTTTCCGGCGGAGGAAAATTATTTGCAATTGCCTGAAACAAAACTTGTCTCTTCAATTTTGATGTTCTGGGAATCAGTTCGAGCAAAGTGAGCATATCTTTTGGTGTGGCGGCTTCAATAATTTTTTCAATTGAATTATCTCCCGCTCCGTTATTGTCAAAATTTTTCACTTCTTCTTTTAAATTTTCCGATGCGTCTCTGCGGTAAGGCGTGCCGATTTTATATCCATCTCGGATTTCGCAGTTGTATTCTTCATTTAAATAAACAGTTTGATTGTCATGCTGTATTTCTACAAATCCAAATTCAACAAAAATCTTTGCAATATTATTCTCATCCATAGAAAGACTAAACTGACCGCTTCTGTCTATTACAACACAATTTCCTATATCAATTGCCAAATCCGGCATATAAGAAAAATTAACTACTTTTATTGTTCCCTTTTGAAGGCGGATTCTATTACTGCCATCTTTTGCTTTCTCTAAAAAGAGAAGTGTGTTTTCTTCTATATCAATATTTCCAACGCTTGGGACAAGAACTGCGGCTCTAGAACTATCTTCCGTTAATAAACTTTCTCCTTGCCGAATTTTTCCGGAATAATTTTCTATGCCGTTTATTACAACCGTCCCCTTTTTCGTAATTACTTTCCACGGAGAATTATTTTTCTGAAAATCATAAATAAAATATGCCACGGCAAAAAGTACAATCGGGAGAAGAGTCAATAATATTTTATTCCAATTAATTCCTACAGAAGGAAGTGATGGCGATATCCGTGAGATCATAATTGTTCGCGAGATCATACTTTTGCGATTAGCGCCGCGAGATTTTCTAAGTTTTCTTTCCTGTTTTGCCTGTTCTTTTTTAAGTCTTTTTAAATTTGTTACCGGCGCTATTGGCGGCTCCGGCGTTTCCTCTTTCAGACTTCTGTTTAATAATTCCGAAGAAAATGTTTCAACAATTCCTTTTGGCGGTTCAATTGTGTAAGGAAGATTTTTTAGTATGTCAAAAAAATTCCGAATCTTTTTATACTCATTAAAACAGTTATCGCATGTGCGAAGATGAGTTTCCACCTCACGCTTCGTAAATCCGTCGAGCGTTTCATCAACAAAATCACGAAGACTAATTTTTACTTCTTCGCAGTTCATATGCTTATTTTACTCATCAAATATTCTCGTGTATTAATAAGCTTAGTTTTTATTTCATCAATTTCTAATTCTTCAAAAAAGCATCCAATCTCCTTATAAGAGTAACCTTCAAGATCATGCAGCACAAAAATTATTCTTTCGTCTGTCTGAAGCACCATAATTAATTTTTCAAGATATTCTGACTCTGATTTGTAATCGAACTTTTCTTTTACAGCGGAAGACTGAAATGATTTACTACGCAATTCATCAATCGAAAGTTTGATTGCTAAATTTTTTATCCATATTGCAAAAGGAACACTTGAGTCGTAATCCCTAAAATTGTCCCACGCTTCCCAATAAGTGTTAAGAGTAATTTTCTTTGTCGCATCAAAATCAACAAGAAGTCTGTAACAAATCGTAAATATATTTTTTAGATTAATTTCACAAAGATCAAAGAAAGCCCTTTTACTTCCGCTTTTGGATGTTTCAATTAGATAGTCTACGTAATTTGTGTTTCCGGTTTTCAAATTCACGCCTAACTTAATTAATAACCGTTATTCTTATTCCATTTTTATCAACACGCGCTGTAACACGAACCACCGAAGTTCCGTTTCTTCCAGTATACTTTCCATTACAACGTAGATTTACTCTTGTGGCGTTAACAGTGGCGGTAAATGTTCCAATGGCTGTATTTCTTAACTGAGTTGGGATATTCCATCCCCGATAATCTCCCCCGCCGCCGCCGGTTTCGTCAAGTTTTTTATAATATATTTGTGCCATTACTCCTATATCATACATGCTTGCAATAATTTGTTCTCTATTGGAAGATTCTAAATAAGCGTGCATAATTGATGTGCCGGTCAAAACCATAAGCCCGACCACAATAACACCCAGTGCTATGAGTAATAATTGTTGTGTACCCATTTTTACCTAGAAGCTATTCGTAAAATAACTCGGAGCAGAACGAAAAAGTATATTCTCTTGGAGTATAATATTAATAATATAATTCTGCTTCAACTAAAAATTAAGTATCCCGATTTATAAAAGGGTCTTCTGAAGTTAGAATCTCAAACAGTTTTATGCTTATTAACAAGACGCGTTAATAAAAGATTGACTTAATCATAACTGCTTGTTACGTTAATAATGAGAGTAAAGTATAATGATAATCATTCCTCTCAAAATCAGTTTTAGAATTGATAGAAGGAATAGATTTATGTTAAAACTCGAGAAGGATTTTAAATATTCGGAACTGCCGGAACCTCATAAAGAACGCACGCGGAAAATATTAAAAGCTCATCCTGAAGTAAGAAACTTTATCACACGCAACAAAAAGAGTATCTATTTAATTTTGGGAATTGTCGCGGTGCAAATGGCAATTGCAGTCTTGCTTCGCGGACAACCTTGGTGGGTTATTTTAATTACGGCCTGGTTTATTGGTGCATTTGCAAACCATACATTGTTTGTTTTGATTCACGAGTGCTCTCATAATCTAATCTTCAAAAGCAGACCGGCTAATATGGCGGCTAGTATATTATGTGATATACCCAACGCAATCCCAACAGCAATCTCATTCAGAAGCTATCATCTTAAGCATCATTCATTTCAGGGCAATTATTATCTAGACGCCGATCTTGCTAGCAGATGGGAAGCTAAACTAATTGGAAATACTTTTCTTGGGAAAATTTTGTGGGAACTCTTTTTTCCGGTGTTTCAAGCTTTACGTCCTCCGCGCTTAAAGGAAATAGAGTTCATGAATAAATGGACAATCATCAATTGGATTGTAGTATTTGGTGCCGACATATTGCTTGTTTATTTCTTCGGGTGGGTTCCTATAATTTATTTTTTAGCTTCTCTCTTCTTCTCCGTCGGTCTGCATCCGCTGGGTGCACGCTGGATACAAGAACATTATCTAACCCATCCGCCTCAAGAAACATATAGTTATTACGGACCATTAAATTTTTTAGCTTTGAATGTCGGATTCCATAATGAACATCATGACTTTCCTTCCGTACCGTGGAATAATTTACCTAAAATTAAGAAAGCGGCGCCGGAGTTTTATGAGAATCTTTTCTTTCATAAATCATGGACAAAACTATGGCTGCGTTTTTTGTTCGATCCAAGTTTGTCTTTATACTCACGTTTAGTACGGACAAATAAAGGCGGAATTGCCGTAAACTCTTAATAGCAAAAACGAAAGAAAAACTTTGTAAAAAAAATTATTGGAGGAATGTTTCAATTCTCATTTTCAGAGAGATTTCTAATCATGTTCCTTCGATGTAAAAAAAGCTATGAGTATATATACCAGAATTATTAACAGACAATTGAAAACCCAATTTATCAACGTGTCGCTTACGGAGTGCGAGCGGTTGTCTATCTCTATAAAAAGGTAAATTGAATAAACGAGAGACAATAAAAAAATCAGCCAGCCGATAAAACTCTTGGGCAGAAAAATAATTCCGTAACGGTTGAACCATTGCAATTTCATTCTACTTTCCTTTTTCTCTTAAGACTTGGTAAACCAATAAACAACAAATAACCCGAGAACTAAAATGCCGAGAAGTAATATGAGAAAGTTCAGCGGTCTATTTTTTAGTCTAATTTTTAATTCTCTTGAACTTCGGTCATAATACATTTCAAGAATAGAAATCATATTAACGATTATGGCAATTGCGGGGAGACCAAGCATAAGCGCGGGTGCGAATATCTTACCAAACAAACCGCTATTAAATGATTTGTAAAAATCATCAAGCACATCAAACAAATGGAGATGTATATTATAAGACATCTTCATTACCGCGCAGAATATCAGGTAAAGCGGAATTACAATAAACCAGATACTTATTGATGCTGACCGTTTTGCATCTAAATCTTTTTCTTCGGTTGTTTTTTCTTCTGCCGGTTTGATTCCCGCTTTCATTTTCGCCAACTCTTTTTAAGTTTTGTATGGATGCCCAAAACAGCGATAAACAGCCTCCTATTGGTTGTTTTAAAGTAATTAAAATACAGTCAATAAATCCTCTTTTCTCTCATATAAATTTTACGGATTTTGGTACAAAAATTTAGCGCTGTCATGTCAAATACAAGATATCCTGCAATTATTTTTATAATGGCAATAATTCTTTCTCTTGCATTGCCGGCATTTTATTACACTCATCTTCCGGAAATTGTTGCATCGCATTTCAATTTCAAGAACGAAGCGGATGCATGGATGAGCAAAAGAACCTTTCTCATAATTCAAGTTGCCGTCATTCTGTTTACTTCTTTTTTAATTGGAGGTTTTGTTTATCTAATTCCCAGATTGCCTAAATCGTTATTCAATCTTCCAAATAAAGATTACTGGCTGAGTGATGAGCGTAAAGAGGAATCGCTGATGTTATTCCAAAGATTTATGCTTTGGTTCGGTACTTTTACATTAGGTTTTTTAACTCTGGTTATGCAGGAAGTTTATGCCGCAAATATTGCCGGCGTCAATACAATAAAATTCAATTTGTGGATCTATCTTATAATTTATTTAGCCGCAACAACTTTCATGATTGTTAAAATGATTTCTCATTTTAACAAGACAGACAAATAAAAAATGGAATCAAAATGAAAAAACATTTAAGCATATTTTTCTCTTTAACTATCTTGTTAGCTTCATCCATTTACCCCCAACCAAAAGACGTAATTTCCATAATACCAAAACCGGTAAAAGTTAAGGTCACCGGTGGGGTTTTTAATTTAACTCCTGCCACAAAAATTTTGATAAACGAACCAACAGATGAATTAAAAAAACTAGGCGAACTTGTAGCATTGGGTATTCACAATTTACCAGGCGGGAAATCATTAGCAACAGCAAAAACGAACAGCGCTGTTCCAACTAGTATCATCCTTTTGCAGATCAAGAAGGATTTTCTTACCCCGGAAGCTTATACACTCGAGATTAAACCGTATCAAATTACAATTACTGCGGGCAGCGGTGCTGGAATTTTTTACGCAATACAATCTCTGATTCAAATGATGCCAATTGAACCAAAACAAAAAAATTTTTCCATTCCGTGTGCATTGATAGAAGACTCACCGCGCTTCAAATGGAGAGGTGTTCACCTTGATGTCTGCCGGCATTTATTCCCGGTTGCATTTATTAAAAAATATATTGACGTACTTGCAATGTATAAAATGAACACGTTCCACTGGCATTTGACTGACGATCAAGGGTGGAGAATAGAAATTAAAAAATATCCAAAGCTTACAGAGATCGGCTCTATACGCAAAGAAACTATGGGAGATGGTAAACCTTACGGTGGTTTTTATACGCAAGATGAGATACGCGAAGTTGTTGCTTACGCGAAAGAAAATTTTATCACAGTTGTTCCGGAAATTGAAATGCCGGGGCACGCGCTGGCTGCCATTACAGCATATCCGGAGTTTTCTTGTACAGGCGGACCTTTTGAAGTTGGTACAAAGTGGGGAGTTTATGACGACGTTTATTGCGCCGGCAATGATAAAGTTTTTGATTTCTTAGAGGATGTTTTAGCCGAAGTGATGGATCTTTTTCCAAGCGAATATATACATATCGGCGGCGATGAATGTCCCAAAGAAAGATGGAAAGAATGCGCAAAATGCCAAGCCCGCATCAAAGCAGAGAATTTGAAAGACGAATTTCAATTACAAAGTTATTTCGTTCAACGTATTGAGAAGTTCTTAAATTCGAAAGGAAGAAAAATTATTGGCTGGGATGAAATTCTTGAAGGCGGTCTGGCGCTAAACGCTGCCGTTATGAGCTGGCGCGGTGTTGAAGGCGGTATTGCAGCAGCTAAATCAAAACACAATGTTGTTATGAGTCCCGGTGCGTATTGTTACTTCGATCATTATCAAGGATTGAGCGGAGAGCCAAAAGCATTTG
>JAKAMS010000062.1 GCA_021812745.1 Bacteroidota bacterium
AAAGAAACTCTGAATGCAATCTATAAAGTGTTAGATAAATACAAAGGATCGGGCATTATCTACTTCGCTCTAATAAAAAAATTGGAATACTACTCACAGATACTCGGCGATAAAGGATATAAGCATGGCGTCTATCATGGCAAACTTGAACCTCAGCAAAGAAAAAGAATCCAGAGAGAATTTCTTTCCGGAAAACAAAATTTAATTTTGGCAACTAACGCTTTCGGAATGGGAATTGACAAGCCGGATATTCGTTTTGTAATTCACGCGGAAGTTCCCTCTTCCATAGAATCATATTATCAAGAAATTGGAAGAGCCGGCAGAGACGGAGAAGATTCTTTATGCATGCTTCTTTACAATCAGCAAGATCTATACACACAAATGGAATTTATTAAATGGGCTAATCCCGATGCAAATTATTATCACTGCATTTTCGATCTGTTGAAGACTAACATAGAATCCGCAAATTCTATGGGCGTTGATTATTTAAGAGAACAGATGAGTTTTAAGGATAAAAGCGATTTCCGTGTTGAGACCGTTCTTGCAATGCTTGACCGTTACGGTGTTACCGAAGGAACAATTGAGAATAAAAATTTAGTTATAACCGGCGAACTTCCGCACGAGCTAAGCGACGACGCTCATCTAAAAGAGAAACTGATGAACGATAATAAAAAGCTCCTTTCAGTTGTGAACTACTTCAAATCGGTTACATGCAGAAGAGTATTTATCTCGGATTACTTTGGTTTTCCGGGAGAATTACCATGCGGAAACTGCGATGCATGCAACTAAATTTTATCTCCTTCCCTCTTTTTTGTATGAGGAATTTAGGTAACGGTTTTGCTTATATTTGCACCGCAAATTATTAATCATTAAAAAGGAAACAGAATGCGACTCAAGTTTTTAATTTTATCGCTGGCACTAATAATTGTTTTTTCTGCTTGTTCAAAAAAAGAAGAACAGCCACAACAGCAGGCACAAATAAAATCAAACGTTCATCAAGTTGTTGTTCAAGAAGCTATTCAAGTCAACGGATATACTTATATAAGAGTTAAAGAAGGAGACAAAGAATACTGGATGGCAGCTACTACAATGGAAGTTAAACCGGGCGCCACTCTCTTTTATGAAACAGCAATGGAGATGAAAAATTTCGAAAGCAAGGAATTGAAACGCACATTTGATTCAATCTTCTTTGTAGAAAGTCTCAGCCCGATTCCCCCAGCAACAGCTGCGCCCGGAACTAAAGCTACACCACAAAAACCAACTATTGAACAACAAGATGTTACTGTAGCCCCGGCAGTAGGCGGAGTAACAATTGCTCAATTGTTTTCTAATGTTAATTCTTACGCAAACAAAATTATTAAAATAAAAGGCAAAGTTGTTAAAGTGAATAACGCCATTATGGATAAAAACTGGGCTCATATTCAAGACGGCACAAAGAGCGGCAGTGATTTTGACCTTACAGTTACCACAAATGATATGGTAAACGTTGGCGATGTTGTAACATTCACCGGCAAAATTGCTCTAAACAAAGATTTTGGATTTGGCTACTCATACAAAGTTTTGCTCGGAGATGCGAAAGTAACAAAATAGTCAAATCATTTTTTCTTCAAGAAGCTGTTTCAAAAAACCTAATTGGTTTTTCGGGACAGCTTATTTTTTAAATCCCTTCAAGCTATTTCTGGATAAATTAAAAGATGATAGATAAAAAAATATTTTAACTCTATTTACACAGTCTGCTTTTCTTTTTAAGTTACATTGGTCAAGCGGAAATTATAAAATGATTTTAAGAATACATCGGTTCAAGACATTAATTGATTTTACAGTTCTCTTTTTAGGTATTCTTATATTTCCCTCGATATTTACTGCTTGTACAGATCTCAATTCTCTTCCCACTATACCATTAAAATACCCAAATGTTATTGAAGGACAAGTTTATAATCTAAGTCATCCCGGACCAATTCCCGTTGGCTGGGTGCCGCCGCCTTATGAAGCAATATGTACAGTGATCATTCAAGATTTTGATAAAGGAATTATGCTGGAAGTAAATACGGACAGCAAAGGAAAATTCCGCGTATCGGTTCAAGACGGAATTTATTATCTGCGGATTAAGGAATCCACTCTTTCTTCGGTTACCGGTCCGTACAATGCCCAGAATGGAGTAACTTTAGAAGTGAAGGCATACTTCGATAATGGAATGAGATAAAAAATTTTTGTTAGAACCATCAATTAACATATATCAAGAATAATATTTAATTGGCACAAATTATAGAAAAGCAGAACCCCGCACAGAGCGGGGTTCTGTGATTTTATAAAAAGCAGTACTACTGATTATCCACAGTGCTTTCAATAACTGATTGAATAGATGGTGAGACTTTTGAAAGAAAATCATATCCGGTTTGTCCTTCAAGAAAATCTACACTAACACGGAACGTTTTCCAATCTGCAGTCCGACTAATCAAAGCATCGCTGTTTGGCATATCAACCGCAATAACACGCGTGGTTGTTGTTACACGGCTCAAATCATTTGTACCATCATCAAGTACAACAATTATTTTCCAAGTGTGTGATGGTACGCTTACATGTCCCGCATCAACCGTTCCTTGTGAACCATATCCGCCCGAATAGATGTATAATTCCTTCCCAGCTGTAACTAGTGTACGAAGATAGTTCTCCAAATTCATCCAGGGACCTTGATTATTGTTTGGTGCCTGTGGAATCATATTTGTCATTAGAAAAGTAGCGGAGTTATCTGCAACTGTAGCTGTACGATCTGCAGACGGACACATATGACCGCGATCGTAACCACTGCCGCTGTAACTTGTCGCTTGAACTTGATACCAACCGGTAGGAAGAGTTGTATCGTTTCTGAAATCATCTTGACGCGGAGTAGAACCAAGCCACGAACTGCTTAAATGCCATGCAGTCCAGTTTGGTTCGCCTTTATCTCGATTGTATGAAAGAACATATTGCGGTTTTTCCATTAAGTAATTTAACGGAACGGCTACATCATGAACAGCGACACTTGGATTTCCCAATATAAGATGTTCGCTTGAAGATGTAGTTGTATCAACGACGCCCCCGGCAGTAACATTAGCAGTTAATGAATAACTTATAGTAGCACTTGATCCTGAAGATGTAGAAACTAAAAGATAAAATGGTCCTGCGGCAGTTGTATTATATGTAATACTTTCTGATAGACCGGCAGCGTTCGTAGAACTTGCAACTGTAACACCGGAGGCGTTCAACAAATACAAATTATAATTTAATCCCGATGGAACTGTAAGTCCTGAAGTAATAACCTGACCTGAAGTTGCAGAAACTGAAAAATAATCAACGTCTGATGTAGTGCTTATGTAACCTGTCTGAGTTGCCGGGACGGATGTAATTGCGTTTGCAGTTGAAGTGGAGTTATTGGGTTCAACTTCTGTTACAGTTCCGCCGCCACCAACCGAGTAATCTCCAATTGTGAAGTCATCAAAGTTCACGCGGCTTGTTGTGCCGTCTGTTTTACGAATCTCAAAACGAATTGTACCGGATATATTTACTGCAAATGTTGCGGTTTGTAAAGTAGTTGACGAAGTAGTTACCGAAGAACCGGTTTGCGTCCAAGTTGTTCCGCTGTTAGTTGAATAAAATAAACCCCAAGTGCTGTTGGCATCTGTACCATACTTCGCATGTTTTACAGTTACGTTACCTGCGCCGGAGGTTTTATCAAACTTCATTGTAACAGTACCGCTGTTTCTTGTACGTATACTTTTTGTTCCCACTTTTGGATCACTTGTAGAAGTTCCAACCAGAGCGTCGTTTAAGGTCCATGTTCCTGTAGTGAAAGTTACATCACCAAGTGTATAAGCAGTTTTTGTTCCTGCTTCATAATTTTCTACAAAGCCGGGAACAATCACAACGTAATCGTTAATAGTAAAGTCATCAAAATTTACCCGGTTAGTTGTACCATCTGCTTTACGAATTTCAAAACGAATTGTACCGGCTACGTTAACAGTGAAAGATGCTGTTTGTAAAGTTGTTGATGATGTTGCAACGTTAGCGCCTGCTTGAGTCCATGTACTTCCGCTGTTTGTTGAATACCACAATCCCCACGAGGTATTTGCGTCAGTTCCATATTTGGCATGTTTCACTGTTACAGTACTTGCGCCGTCTGTGCGGTCGAATTTCATTGTAATCTTACCGCTGTTTCTAACGCGGACACTTTTCGTTCCAACTTTAGGATCACTTGAGGAAGTTCCTACTAATGCGTCATTTAATGTCCAGGTACCGGAAGTGAAAACAACATCGCCGGTTGCGTATGCTGTTTTTGTTCCAGCTTCAAAATCTTCCATCACCGTTACTTTTTTTAAAGTTTGGTATTGATGATTGGTTTCAAATGTATTAGTTGAAAATTCGGTGGGACTTTCTTGACAAGTAGTGATTAAAAAAGAAAAAACAAACAGAAGTGCTACGTTGAATACGCGGAGTAAAATTTTCATATTTACCTCTTATTGAGTTGTGTATTATGATTTATTCCCCAGTCAATTAGTAGGCAATCTAATGATTATATGATTAGCGAAAAAGAAAATTTTTTAATCAAAGTATCTTTTTTTTGCTTTGGAGACGACATGGTCAAATCAAATTCGGAATAAATAATCAAATGCTAAATTCCTTTGAATAGTTTTAACTTCTTTATAAGTTGCATTTGCACCATTAAAAATTCTGCTTGCTCTATTTGTTCACATAATACCAAAATGGCTGTACTTGTTTAACAGTTGCAAATGGGAATGAATCAAATAATTATTAAGGAGTTATCCTAATGTTTCGTTATTCAATTTCTTTTCAAGCGGTACTTTTTATGATTGCGCTCTTCGTGGCATATTGGATCTCTCATACATTGGTAAGAGAGCTAAACTCAACAGTTTCATTTCTCTCTCTTGCGGTAATTTTTGTTTTAGGTGCCACCGCCGGTTCAACTGTAACAATAATTATTATGCGGTTGATGGAAGAAGAAGAGGAAGAGAAAAATAAATGAGCAGCGGAACCAAAATTGCTCAAGATCTGATTCTGATTACAGTCGGCGCATTAATATTGATTTTTCATAACTGGATATTAGACTACCAGGAGAAGTTTTCCCGATTGTGGAAAACAAATATTCGCGAGCGAAATATTCGTGATAAAATTTTATCCTGGATAGGTGTTTTTTTTATTGTTGTTGGATTTTTCGCAGTCGCAAAACATTAGTAGCTATAGAAATTTTATCAAACGGATTCCGCAAAAAAATTCTTTATTTTGCCTATCGAATTAACACAATAAGAAAAACCCGGAGTTAAAAGTGGCAGTAAACGAACCAAATAAAATTATCTATTCTTGTTGACCTTCTTATCAATGGTTTGGTTTTGGTCCCCTCCTGTTTATTTGACATACATACCCCATTGGCGTATATTTAATTATGAAGATAATAGAAACAACAATTTTCACAAAAAGGTTAAAAACATTTCTTCATGATGAAGAATACCGAAGTCTTCAGAATGAATTAATTCTAAATCCAGAAAAAGGGAAAATCATTAGAGAAAGCGGCGGACTTAGAAAGATTAGGTGGTCAGTCCGAGGTAGGGGAAAACGCGGCGGGGTAAGAATAATTTATTATTGGTTAAACAAAAAAGAGAGCATATTAATGCTTTTAATTTATTCTAAGAGCGAGCAAGATAGTCTTACAAATAAGCAATTAAAGATTCTAAAAACATTAGTAGAAAAGGAACTTCAATGAAAAATGATTTATTCATAGAACTGCAAGAAAGCATTAAGCAAGGTGGTAAAATTTTAAAAGGTAAAAGAAAAGCTACAAGAGAATTTTCTTTTGATAACCCCGACCCAAAAATGATAAGAGAACGGCTTGGCTTATCTCAAACTAAATTTGCCAAACTGTTGGGCATTAGTACATCAACATTGCAGAACTGGGAACAAGGCAGAAGAAGTCCTGATGGTCCTGCAATTGTATTATTAAATGTTGCGGCTAAACACCCGGATGCAGTCTTTGATACCGTATTCAACCGCTGATTGTTTATGACCACAATAAATCATAATGATCCGCATCTCATTAAATAAAAAAAATAAACGGAGTAGAATTGGCAAACGAACCAAATAAAATTATATACTCAATGATCGGTGTAAGCAAATTTTATAACAATAAACCGGTGTTGAAAGATATTTACCTTTCATATTTCTACGGTGCAAAGATCGGAGTGCTTGGTTTAAACGGCTCAGGCAAAAGTACGCTACTAAAAATTCTCGGCGGAGTGGATAAAGATTTCAATGGCGAAATCGCTATATCACCCGGCTTTACTGTCGGCTTGCTCGAGCAAGAACCCAAACTCGATGAGACAAAAACCGTCCGCCAAATTGTTGAAGAAGGTGTTCAGGAAGTTGTTGATGTTCTTAAAGAATATGACGAGATCAATGCAAAGTTTGCCGAACCGATGAGCGATGACGAAATGACGGCACTTCTCGACAAACAAGGAAAGGTTCAAGACAAGCTGGATCACCTCGGCGCGTGGGATCTCGATTCAAAACTTGAAATGGCAATGGATGTTCTTGGCTGTCCTCCGGGCGATACATCGGTTAAAGTATTATCAGGTGGAGAAAAAAGAAGAGTTGCATTGTGCAGATTACTTTTAAAGAAGCCGGACATTTTACTATTAGATGAACCGACAAATCATCTTGACGCAGAAACAGTTGCATGGCTCGAAGCCGAACTTAGAAGATATCCCGGAACAGTTATAGCAGTTACACACGATCGCTATTTTCTTGATAATGTTGCCGGATGGATTCTTGAACTCGATAAAGGTGAAGGAATTCCGTGGAAAGGAAATTATTCTTCGTGGCTCGATCAGAAACAGCAGCGTTTAAAATTGGAAGAGAAAAAAGAAACCGAGCGGCAGAAAACTTTGAACCGTGAATTGGAATGGATAAAAATGTCGCCACGCGGAAGACACGCAAAATCCAAAGCAAGAATAAGTTCCTACGAAGAGATGCTGAATGAAGAAAATGAAAAACGTCAAAAAGATTTGGAAATTTATATTCCTGCCGGACCCCGTTTAGGAAACGTTGTCATTGAAGCCGAGAATGTTGCTAAAGGTTACGGCGACCGGCTTTTATTTGAGAAGATGGAATTCAAATTGCCGCCGGGAGGAATTGTAGGAGTGATTGGTCCCAACGGCGCGGGTAAAACTACTTTATTCAAAATGATTGTTGGACAGGAAAAGCCGGATAGTGGAACATTTAAAATCGGCGATACCGTAAAACTCGCTTATGTTGATCAGAGCCGCGATATACTTGATCCGGAAAAATCCGTTTGGGAAATGATCTCCGGCGGAAGCGATATAATTCAACTTGGCAACAAAGAGCAGAACTCCCGCGCTTATGTAGGACAATTCAATTTTACAGGCGGAGATCAACAAAAGAAAGTTGGAGTACTATCAGGCGGAGAAAGGAACAGAGTTCATCTTGCCGTAGCATTAAAATCCGGTGCCAATGTAATTCTTCTTGATGAACCAACGAATGATCTTGATGTTAACACCATGCGTGCTCTTGAAGAAGGTCTTCTAAACTTTGCCGGATGTGCAGTGGTAATAAGCCACGATAGATGGTTCCTTGACAGAATCTGCACTCACATTCTATCATTCGAGGGTGAGAGTAATGTTTATTGGTTTGAAGGAAATTTTTCAGATTACCAGGAAAATAGAAAAGAACGTCTTGGTAAAGACGCAGAAATACCGCACAGAATTAAATACAAACGGTTAACAAGATAAAGGAACGCTAAATGAGAAGAATGATTTGGACCGCCGAATGCCGTATGGGTTTTGAAGAAATTGATTCTCAGCATAGACTGCTATTTGCAATATCGAATGAACTGCTGGAGATTAGTAATCCCAAAAGCCAGGAATTGGAAATTAAATATTTGCTTCGGCATTTAAGAGATTATGTTGAGAAACATTTTTCTTATGAGGAAAAATTTATGGAAGAAAAAAAATTTCCCGGGTTAAGCGATCACAAACAGAAGCACCAGAAAATTGTTTCCGAGATTAACAACGCATTAACCGGTTCTGCAAGCATGAGCGCGTTAAAAGAAAGTCTTGAAACTTTGCTCGACGGCTGGGTACAAAGTCATATTCTTGTTGAAGACAAAAAATATTCTGACTGGGCAAAATTCCATAAAATAAATGGCTGACAAAATTCCAATATTTTTTTGTTAAAGTGCGAATTTCATTTTTACGATGGGAATATTTAGGTTTGCCCAGCAAAATAAATCAGTTTTTATAAAATCAATAAATCAAACGGAGAAAATAAAATGGGAAAACAATGGAACACTCCCCCAGAAATGCAGATTGATCCAAAGAAAAAGTACACAATCTTAATGAATACAAACAAAGGAATAATTGAAATAGAACTTTATCCCGAACATGCCCCTAAGACAGTAAATAATTTTGTATTCTTAGCAAAAGAAGGTTATTACGATGGAGTTTCATTTCACCGTGTTATTAGTGATTTCATGATTCAAGGCGGAGATCCAACAGGCACAGGCCGCGGAGGTCCGGGTTATAAATTTGAAGATGAATTTAAAAATAATCCTTTGAAACATGAGCGCTGTGTAATCTCAATGGCTAACGCCGGTCCTAACACAAATGGAAGTCAATTCTTTATTACTCACTCACCTCAGCCGCACTTAAATGGAAAACATACTGTATTCGGAAAAGTTATTAACGGGCAGGATGTTGTTGATCTGATTGAGCAAGGTGATAAAATGGAACAAGTAACTGTTAATGAATCTGAATAGATGAGTGCCTGAGTTCCTAAGTAAATGAGTTTGGAAATGAAGACTTACAAAGAATTGATCGTGTGGCAGAAATCCCAAAAAGGAATTCAAACATTTTTTACAAATTACTATTAACTCATTGTTCGAACTTCAAACTCAATTAGAGATTTCGAAAAATTTGAAATTTTTACATGAGATGAAGTTCGAAGCTATTTATAAATTGGCCAGAGAAATTGAAGCAATGCTTGTATCATTAATAAGAAAACTATCCATTTAATCTAAGGCACTTAGTAACTCAGGCACTCAGAAATTTACAAACTTTCCAAAACTCTTTTCAATTTTTCCGCTATTTCGGCACCAACAATTTCAATCTCTGGGTTACCTACAGATTTCATAGTTTCATAAGGGTTTACAGCGGAAACAGAAATAGTCCCTTCACTAGTTTCTTGAACTACAAAATTACATGGCAATAAAATGCCTATATTTTCCTCTGCCTGAAGTGCCTTGTAGGCATAGGTCGGATTGCACGCACCTAAAATTTTGTAACGCCGAAAATCAACTTGGAGTTTTTTCTTAAGTGTTTCCTTCATATCAATTTCAGTAATAACGCCAAATCCTTCTTTCTGAAGTTCAGCAGTTACTTTGGCAACAACTTCATCAAAAGAAGATTTTACGATTTTATTAGTATAAAAACTCATCGGTTTTCCTCCTTTGTAATAATTATTAAACAAACTAATTACAATCCCGGCAGACGCGGAATTTTTCCAAGCTTTGTTAAAATAACATATTTTCCCCACATCTTTTTAATTGTATGACCAATCACAGGAAGAGGAATTGCAAAAGCTCTCTTATCGTTTCTAAATACAAATGCCGCACCGTTTCCGGTATCCATAATGCAAAGTATATTTAAATGTTTTTGGTAACCTTGTCTTTCTGCATTGTTTGTTTCAATTGCATAGATGTTATTGGCTGCGGCTCTTGCCATAACTTCTGCCATGTGTCCTTGTTTTGCTTTCCACTCGGGTCCGTTTAAAGCGGCAACATCTCCAACAGCAAAAACATTCTTTGTATTCTCGACTAAGCAGTTATCATCAATTTTTATAAATCCGGCTTCAGAAAGAGTAAGATCGGATTTTTGTAATGCTTTGTTTCCGGTTGATGCCGGAATAAACAAAGTTAAATCCGCTTGAATTTTGGAGTCATCTTCAAACACAACTCCATCGCTGTCAAATTTTTTAATTTTCTTTCCGTAGTATCTTTTAATTCCATATGAATCCAGCATCATATTTGCCATCTTCATCGCTTTTTTACCCATACGCGCGCCTGGTTCCGGCATTGGCGCAAAGAAGATCAAATTAAATTTATCCCGGATTTTATTTTGCTTCAGATAATGATCAAGATTAAAAGCAAGTTCAAAAGCCGGACCGCCGCGGACAGCCGAATTATCTTTTGGATTTCCGCCAAATCCTAATGCAATTGTTCCTTTGTTTTGTTCAACTAATTCTTCAAT
>JAKAMS010000063.1 GCA_021812745.1 Bacteroidota bacterium
TGAATAATCCGACTCTTGGAAAAGGATTGGTTGCCGGATATGGATTAAGCGGCGGAGGCGGACGTCCGGGATTTGCGTGGTTTTTTGGAGGAGACGCATTTATCAACTCTCTCACTATGAATAGTTATGGCGATTACTCTGCTGTTCGTGAAGCGCTTGAGTTCACTCAAAAATGGCAACGGGAAGAAAAATATCCTATTAGAAAAAAATCAAAAGACGAAAAAAATATTGATATCGGAAAAATGTCTCATGAACTTTCTCAAAGCGACGGACTCATTGATTGGTGGAACGATTATCATTACGGATATAATCATGCCGATACATCACCGTGGTATCTGGTTACGATAGGTGATTATCTTAAAAAGACGGGAGATGTTGAGTTCATTAAAAAAAGCTGGAAATCAATTGTTCAAGCATACAACTGGTGCAAGAGTAAAGACAGCAACGGCGACGGTTTGATGGATCTTAAAGGTGCGGGTCTTGGTGTGCTTGAGTTTGGATCGCTTGTAAAAATCTTCAATGATAATTACACGCAAAGTTTGTGGACACAAGGAATCAAAGAAGTGAATCTCATGGCGAAATATACCGGAGATAAAGAAATTGAAAAAGAAACAGAAAAACTTTTCCCTATGGCGCAACAAGCATTAGAAAAAATATTTTGGATAGATGATTTAGGGTTCTACAGTTTTGGCGCTGCGGAAGACGGTAAGCAAGTCCGCGATAAAAATATTTATTCATCGGCATCAATTCTTTTTGGCTTGATGAATAAAGAGCGCGGAATCAGTACAATTAAAAAATTTAATGAAAGCGATATGGTAACAGATTGGGGAATTCGAAATCTCTCAAATAAATCTTCAATGTATGAACCGACGAATTACAATTACGGTACCATCTGGCCGTTCACTTCCTATTTTATCGGCTCAGCTCAGTTTTATACTCACTTTGATTTGCAAGGATATGAGACTGTTAAAAAAACTGCTCATCATGCTTTTGATTACGGACTTGGAATTGTACCGGAAGTTTTTTCCGGTGACATCAACACAAAACTTGGTGAAGCTTATCACGATCAAGGATTTAGCGTTAGCGGCTATCTTTTTCCTATGGTACATGGATTGATAGGACTTGAGGTTGATGCGTTGAATAATAAAATTACGTTTGCCCCAAAACTGCCCGCGGATTGGAAATTCTTGAAAGTGAGCAATATTATAATTGGAAAATCAATTGTGAGTTGCGAATTGAGAATGGAAAATGGAGTCCTTAAACTATTTGCTGATAATACTGGAGAGAAGGGAATTGATTTTAGCTTTATGCCGGACTTACCACTCGGTTCAGAAATTATTTCTGTTTTTCTAAACGGAATATCGATTCCGTTTGAGTTTATAGAACAAGAAGAGGCGTTTCAGCTTAAATTGAATTTCAAAGCAAAAGAGAAGAATGAGATTGAAATAAATTACAAACCTGCTGCTGCGGTTTATTCTTTAGCCCAAAGAGTTTCCATCGGTGCAACAAATGAAGGGCTGAAAATCGTTTCGCAAAAACTGGAAGGAAAAAAACTTACAATTAGCTGTGAAGGAAAACCCGGAAAGGATTACGAACTGGGACTTATGAACGACGAATCTGTAAAATCAATATCAGGAGCCGATTTAAAAGATAAAAAACTATTTATCCGTATTTCGGGAAGCGGAAATGAGTTTGTGAAACATGAAATTTTGATTGAAATGAAATAACAATTGTCAATGAAAAATATTTTTTTCATAAAAATATTTTTTTAGAAAAATTATTTTCTTGTTAGGAATACAAAATCAATTTTTATAAATTTTGTTAGAGTTTAACAGTAACCTAATTATTCTTTTTTAGGAAACATGCTGCCAATAACACTTGAACCCCAACAACAGATTAGTCTTTTTCCAAAGCAATCAAACAATTCGTTTAATTGTGAAATTGAAGTTATTAATAACGGTCCCTCCGCAGAAATTCGTCTCTCTTTTTTAACCAAGCAAAAAGAAAAAGTTGTAAGACGAACAAGGAAAAAAGCATTTCCTAAATACGAGACAATTTTATTGTTCCAATAGTAAGTAAGCGCTACTCATTTTTTTAAATTCTGAAAAAAATACAATTTTCTTAATTCTTTTTTGTAAGAAATGGAACAAACGAAACCACTGCTTCATCTAAAGTGGAAACGGAAATAGTCATGAGTGAATTTAAAGTTAAGGGGCAGGAGCTGATACAGAAAATTGAAGAGCTTATCCACGAAGGAAACGTTACTCGTATAATCGTCAGAGATGATAAAGGAAACACATATATAGACATTCCTGTAACGGTTGGCGTTTTGGGAGCTGTGTTTGCGCCAATTGTTGCCGCTGTTGGAGCCCTGGCAGGCATGGCTGCAAATTATACACTTGAAGTAACCCGAAAAGATGATGAGAAGAAAGAAAACATCTGATAACTTAAAACAAGTGAATACATTTTTTATCTGATAAAGTGAGGCATTTCAAAAGGAATCTCAATAGATAATTCCACAAGACCTTTCATCTCGCCGTTTTCGAACCATGGCGATTGATAAATAAGTTTTTTCTTTCCGTTCTTTTCGATTGTATAGATGTTCGGAATTTGTTTGTTTATAATTTCTTTAATTTTTTCTTTTGACGCATCTGTGTGACAGCCGAACATATTTTTTCCGATCAAATCATATCCGCCATCACTCTCGAATACTGCGGCAGATTTCTGATTCATCTCGGTTATGGTTCCATTTATATCACATACGGTAATTGCCGCAGGAAATTCTTTAATCCATTTTGAGTGCATCTATTCTCCGAAAATTATTTACATCTAAAAGATACTGAAACTTGTATTATCGAGCGAGCTGAAACATAACTGTGTCTAGTTCTGCCGTAGCAATCACAGCATTAATTACTGAAATTTTTACAGGCGTTTCGTTATAGCCGATTTATGAAAGCAAGGTTCAGATGATTAATAATCAATGCGTAATTAACCGTTCAATACATCAAAGCATACGTGGAATTTGTGATGAGTGATGATGAATAATTGGACTTGTTAATGAAAGATCAAGAACGAAACTAAATCTAGCTTCAAAGCTAAGCAGCTCTCCATCAACAGCAAACCGCCAGCAGTAAATTCCAGATAAAGCATAAATGGTTTCAGTTATTTTCTGGACATTAACAAATTTTTCATGTAGGTCAACGCTTAATCTGTCGCGAGTTCTGAGTTGTTCAAAATAGCTGCGGATTTTTGCGCGACTATCTAATACTCTATTAGAGAATGTCGGGATTAAAACAGCATTCTCGTTGTATAAGGCGAGAATGTTTTCAATCTCGCCTTTATTAACTACATTTAACCAAGCCGTTAAGACTTCCTTCGTTTTTTTCATAACAGATAACGCTTTCATTATTGATTTAAAAACTTTTCCGCCTCTTCCAAAGTTGGAACGTATTTCAATTTGTAAGAATCCATTGCTAAAGAATTATTAGCGAATTGAATCAAGCCCATTTTAGATGTTCCAACTACACGGACAATTCTGTTAACCTTCTTTTGTATCAATAGCATCATAATCTCTTTCAGAATTGAACCGGCTTCATCATCACTGTGTATAAATTTTGAAATATCATTAATCAAATCGAAATTCGGTTTTAGAAACGATATCTCTTTTTCGATTAAAATTTTTGCTTTTTCTGCTTCATCATAGGAAACAGTTCCGCTTATGGAGAGATACAGCCTATTCTTTGCAACATCTTTTTGTGCTTTAACCATTTTATAGACTCCAATAAGTGAAATCTAAATATAATAAATTATCTTAAAAGAAAATTTCAAAACTAAAAGAGTAATTTCTAATTGGCGCAACATTGCCGATAAACTCAACGTAATTGTAGTTGAAGATATTTTTCGCGTTCAGATAAATTTTTGCCGGAGCGCTTCCTAGTAAAAAGTTATAACCAATATTCAAATCCGTAACATAAATCGGAACACGCTTGTCGCCGTCTATTACCAGCGCAATTGGCGGCTGCGTAAGATTAAAATCTATCTCTTCAACTTTGCTCATGTATCTAAAGTCAATTCCAAATTCAAACGGATATGGAGAGTATTGCAGTTGAGCAGTAACTGAATTTCGCGGACGGTATTTCATCGCGGTATTTTTATCTAGATCTCGCGCCCACATATAATTGTATCCTGCTTTTAATTTTAACTCACCAGGAACGAGAGACCAATCGGCATTAAGTTCAACTCCCTGAATTCTCGCCCTGCTCAAATTTATAAATTGAATTTTCGCTTCGTTAGTTAAAACCGGTTCGATAAAATTTTTGTATTCGTTTCGATAGAATGCAAGATCAAATAGAAGGTCTTTAGAATAGTTATAAAGAGTTCCCGCTTCGAACGAAATGCTGGTTTCTGCTTTTAAGTCCGGGTTAGATTTAACATCAATGCCACCACCGACAGCGGCTGTAGTAAAAACTTCTGACGGTGTAGGTGCTCGAAAACCGGTTCCAAGCGATGCACGTAAAATAAAATCTTTTGTTAGCTTATAATTTAATCCGGCTTTTGGTGCAGCAGCGTTAGCGCTTTTAAGTGTATCGAGTTTCATATAATCATATCGTAAGCCGAAAGTTAAAGAAAGATCGGGATTTATTTTTAATACTCCTTGAGCGTAGGCGCCAAAGCCAAAAAAGTTTGGACTCTTAAAAATATTAGAAGATATTTTTGAATACGATGTTTCAACGCCCGATGTAAGAACAAACGCATCCGATAAATTAATATTTGTAAGCAGTTCATTGCGGAAAAGATCGGCAGTAGAGGTTGTTAATTCGACTCCGTAACCATCAAATTTTGTGTGATAAAGACTGGATTTGAATTCCGCAGTAATATCTTTGCTAAAAGTATGATGATAAATTAATCCGGTAAAAAGCCGGTTAGATTTAACAGTATTACCGTTGTCTTCATCTTTGGGAACAAGAGCATTCCGAGAATCTTTCCAATAAAGAAAATTTCCGCGGTTCATGTTGAGAAAATCCGCAAAAAATAATAAGTGATTATGACTGGTAAAATCATAATTTAATTTTAGATAACCGAGATAGTGCTTTGCGTAATCGTTTTGGCGGTAGCCCATATTGTCGAATTTCTTTAATGAAAAAGTATAGCTTAAATTATTTACCGAATTAGAATGAGTCAGTTCAACTCCGTAAAAAAATCTTGTATTGTTGTTCCATTTCCAAATATCGTATGCCGGTTTATCGTATGCACCAATATATGAACTGAAATGGGTAACTGGATTTTTTACGGAGGATCGGGTGATTATATTTATCACGCCGCCAATTGCAGTAGAGCCATAAAGAGAACTTGCCGGACCTTTAATAATTTCGACACGCTCAATATCAGCAACCGGAATCAATTCCCACACAATATCACCGGTATCACCCGAATAGAGAGGAATTCCATTTGCCGCAACAAGAACACGTGCACCGGCGCCTTTGCTGTAACCATTTGAACCGCGAATGCTGACTTGTTCAAGATTCATCTGCACGCCGGGCACAAACCGTAGTGCTTCATCAAACGTTAGATAATTCTTTTGGGAAAAATCATCTGGTGTTAAAACGGTTGTGCTTACAGAAAGATCCTGAACTCTTTGTTCATACTTGCCGGCGCTAACTACAATTTGTTCGCTCTGAATGGCTTCTTCGGTTAAAATAATTGTAATTGGCTTTGTCTTTGCGTTTAATAATATAGATTTTTTGTTCTTTCCGTATCCGATGAGCGATGCTTCTATGGTGTATTCACCAAACGGAACATTCTTTATCTCAAAGGTTCCGTCCGTTAATGTAGCGGCGCCTAGCTGAGTTCCAATAATAATTACATTTGCATGTATTAACGGTTCATTTTCATTAGTAATTACTTTTCCTTTAATGGCGCCCGATTGGGCAAATGAAACTAAAAGCGGAAGCAGTGTAATAAGAATAAAAAATTTTTTCATTTGAAGACCCTTTTCTTTTTGAGAAATGAATTCTCGAGTCGTAATTCTTTATTGCTTTACATTGGCGGCTGCGGCGGAGGATTATTGAAATCAACAATAATATCTATACCTGCAGTTATTTCTCTGTCCAGAATTGTAAGTGTCTTTGGTTTTGATTGATCTCCGTTTATACAATAAACTCCTACAATTACCCAGTCTTTTCTATCGAATGATATTTCCGGAGTTTTTGATTGTGCAACCATCACGTATGAATGTTCACCGGGCATCAATTTAAAATCTAATCCAAAATTATGTAGAATATAGTTCTGGTCAACGGAATTAAAAACAAATTCTTGGCTTTGATATGGGATCGGATCAATAACAAAACTCAAATTAAGAAATGAAAAATCTTGACTGGATAGAATAGGATTTTTAAAAACAAATATATGTGTCCTTGTAATACCTGCGGGCCAATTACCAATAAAGGTTACTTTTCCGCTGAAGCCGGTTACTCCTGTTTTAATTGGCTCAGGTTCAATGCCTTTATCGCACCCGGCGACTAAAGATAAAAATGCTAGAACAACAGCAGCGGCAAATATTTTTTTCATTTATTCTCCATTCACTCTTATAACACGTCTAATATAACAGAACTTAAAGAACAAATCACGCCGTACTTATAAAAGTAATTAAGATGAAATTGGCTTTTTATTTGAGTAGATTTTTATACGATCAATTTTTATTGTGAATTGAAAACCCTATTTCCAATTAAGAATTAATGTGAAACCACGATTGTTGAAAAATATTATTATAATTTTTTTACTTTTCTCTCTAGTTCCAATTGCTTCGCATGGTCAATCAACAGAAGATTACCATGAATATCAATTCAATCAGATTAAAGTTGAAGACGGGCTATCTCAGAGTACAGTCTTTTGTATGCTTCAAGACCGCAAAGGGTTTCTCTGGTTCGGAACAGCAAATGGATTGAACCGTTACGATGGATATAGTTTTGTTGTTTATGCTAATGACCCGGCCGATTCTACAACAATTTCTGATAACGGAATTTTATCTCTTTTTGAAGACAAAGATGGTTTTATCTGGGCGGGAACAGTGGGCGGGGTTTTAAATAAATACGATAGAAAAAAGGGAACATTTACACATCTCAATTTTACAGATAATCTACAAACGGAAAATGATCCGGATGAAAAGTATTACGATTTTCCTCTGCCTTTCTCAAGAAATAATAATAGATCTATAACTGTAATTCAGCAAGACAAAAATGGTTTTTTGTGGATAGGAACTTGGGGGAAAGGATTAATTAAATTTGATCCGGTAAGCAACAAGTATGAACATTTCCATTATGATAAAAATCAGCCGGGAAGACTTCAATCCAACAGGGTGAAAGCAATAATTCCATGCAGCGATGGAACTGTGTGGGTTGGTACGTTGGGCGGAGGACTTTATAAATTTTTTAGCAACGAGAATCAAACTCGAATTCAGAAATATGAACAAAATGAGAATAATTGGAGCTTGAGCGATAACAAAGTCATCTCACTATTTAAAGATCAAGATGAAAATTTGTGGATTGGAACCTACGGCGGAGGATTGAACAAACTTTCAAAACAATTTCAATCGGTTGACGCATCAAAAGCAAAATTTGAAAGATTTATAAATAGTCCGCAAATAAACAGTTTATCCAGCAATATCGTTACTTCAATAATTCAGAGCACAGACAAATCTCTTTGGTTTGGAACCCTTGGCGGAGGATTGAACCGCTATGATTTAAAAACTAAAAAATTTACCGTTTATAAAAACGATTCTAAAGTTCCAACATCTCTTCAGAAAAATGATATTCTTTCTTTATTGGTAGACAAATCCGGAACTCTTTGGATCGGCACAAATCTCGGCAAAGGTCTTAGCCGTCTTGAACGCAGCACAATAAAATTCGGGCAGATTAATAAAGATGCGAATGGTGTCAATGGTTTGAATGATGATGTTGTCTGGGCTATAAATGTGGATAAAAATTCTGTTGTTTGGATAGGAACTTACAAAGGCGGTCTGAACAAATATGACCGCAAGAACGGAAAATTTTCATTCTATAAGTCCGATAAAAATATCAAAACAACATTAAGTGATAATCATATTCGTTCCATTGTTGATGACGAGAACGGATATTTGTGGATTGGCACTTACAGCGGGGGCTTAAATAAATTTAATAAATCAACCGGAAGATCTACGCGATATACTTTTGACTCCAGTGGCTCTATAGACCGTGGTTCAAATCAAGTTCAAGCGATATTTATTGATCGAGCTAAAAATTTATGGATTGGTACTTTTGGCGGCGGTCTGAATAAAGTTAACGCCGAAGATCTCAAATCAAATAATATTCGATTCGAAAAATTTGTTCATGATGCGAATGATCCGTTTAGTCTAAACGATGATAGAGTTTATTGCATAACCGAAGACCGGGATGGAATTTTCTGGATAGGAACTTTTGGCGGCGGTCTAAACAAATTCGACCCCAAGAAAAAAAAATTCATCTCTTATAAAAATATTCCGGGGGATGAATCTAGCCTTGCAGATAACAGAGTAATGACAATTTATGAAGACAATTTTAGCAACCTGTGGATTGGATCTTACGGCGGGGGACTTCAGAAATTTGATAAACGCACAGAAAAATTTAAACGGTTCAATAAAAAAAACCGATTGATCAGCTCGGTGGTATATGGAATTCTTGAAGACAACAGTAATAATCTTTGGATGAGTACTGACAATGGTCTATTCAAATTTAGCATAGCAACGGAAATATTTACTCAATATGATCTGCACGATGGTCTGCAGAGCACGGAATTCAGCGGCGGCGCATATTTTAAATCTAGGAATGGAGAAATGTTCTTTGGTGGAATTAACGGGTTCAATTATTTTTATCCAGATAGCGTTAAGGATAATTTATTTATTCCGCCGATAGCAATTAGCAATGTAAGAATATTCAGCAATCCCGTGAGAGGGGAAATAGATTCTCTGTCGCTTTCATATTCACAAAATTTCTTTTCGTTTGAATTCGCCGCTCTCGATTTTACAAATCCGGAGGATAACCAATACGCTTATATCCTAGAAGGATTAGATTCGGATTGGCACTATGTTGATTCTCGTAGAAGAATTATAAACTATTCTAATCTATCACCGGGAGAATATGTTTTCCGGGTACGCGGTTCAAACAACGATGGTGCGTGGAATAATGAAGGAGCTAAAATTCATATAACAATTTTACCGCCAATTTGGAAAAGGTGGTGGTTTATAACAGCAGCGCTTTTCTTTATTGCGGTTTCCATCTTTTATCTGAGTACTATTCGTTTCAGAAGCTTGCTCGCAATTGAAAAACTAAAAGGAAAACTCGCAGCGGATTTGCATGATAATGTCGGTTCCGGTTTAACTGAAATTTCAATTCTAAGTGAACTTGCTACACAAAAAATAAAAAATGTAGAAGAGGGTCCATCTCAAAACTTAAATGCAATAAGCGAAAAAGCAAGACAACTGATTGACAGCATGAGCGACATTGTCTGGATGGTTAATCCGCAGCGCGATTCTTTTCATCATCTTATTATGAGGTTGAAAGATACATATAGCGATTTGCTCTATTCTTCCGAAATCTCATTTAAGACTACTAATTTGGAAAAGCTAAGTTCGCTTAAATTGCCGATGGAATACAAACAGAATATGTATCTGATCTTTAAGGAAGGAATTAATAACGCAATAAAACACAGCAAATGTAAAAAGATATTTCTTGATGCTTCTCTTAACAAAGACAACATAGTTCTGGTTTTGAAAGACGATGGTGCCGGCTTTGACACAGAAAATGTAAAACTTGGTAATGGACTAACAAATATGAAAAGACGTGCTCATTCGATAGGGTGCGAATTGATTATTGACTCAACTAATGAAGGCACATCACTTACGTTTACTGGAAAACTAGGAGGGATTAAAAAAATGTTTCTTTCTTTAATGAAGTCATAATTCTAAAAATTGCTTTTCGGAATATCATTTGTTAAGCAGTTTCTAAAAAAATATTATTTTATACCTAAGGTGAGGACGAAAATAATGATCAAAGTAGCAATCATAGAAGACAACAACACAATCCGCGAAGGGCTAGCAGCTTTAATTAATGGCACCGGCGGCTATAGCTGCATTGGATCTTATGGTGATTGTGAGTCTTTTCTCTCTAAACTTTCGGCAATAGATGTTGATGTTGTTTTGATGGATATAGGTTTACCCGGAATGAGTGGAATTGATGGTATTGTGAAAGCAAAGAAGA
>JAKAMS010000064.1 GCA_021812745.1 Bacteroidota bacterium
GCTTTGCGTATTAATGATCCAGTTTTATTTTTGGAACATAAAGGTTTATACCGCCAGAGTTACGCGACTTCACCTGAACCGGATTCCGATTATTTAGTACCTTTCGGAAAAGCGAATGTAATACGTAAAGGAAATGATCTTTCAATTATTACTTACGGCGCTATGGTGCATGAATCTAATTTTGCCGTTAAAAAATTGGAAGACGAAGGTTATTCAGTAGAACTGATTGATATAAGAACAATTGCACCGCTCGATATCGAAACAATTTATAATTCTGTTAAGAAAACCGGTAAGGCAGTTGTGATTCATGAAGATACTTTAACAGCCGGATTCGGTGCTGAGATTGCATCGCTTATATCTGAAAATTGTTTTGAATTTCTTGACGGACCGGTAAGAAGAATCGGTGCCGCAGATACACCGATTCCGTATCATCCTAATTTAGAAAATGAGATTCTTCCAACTCGTGAAAAAATTTATAACTCTTTAAAAAATTTATTAGACTATTAATACTGAGTGAGGCGAAGCCGAACGAAGTATCTCATATCATGAGTTTTGAGATTCTTCAGTCGTCCCGATAAATCGGAACTCCTTCAGAATGACATGGAGAAAAAATGAAAGTTGAAATTGTAATGCCAAAAATGGGCGAAAGCATAAGCGAAGGTACGCTGATTAAGTGGCATAAGAAAAAAGGTGATAAAGTTAAAAAAGATGAAATCATTTACGAGATAAGCACAGACAAGGTTGATACTGAAATTCCTTCTCCGGAAGACGGTGTTCTGGTTGATATAAAAGTCAAAGAACAAGAAACTGTTGAAGTAGGAACTGTTGTAGCAGTTCTTGAAACAAACAGTGAGCCTAATAAAGAAATGAAGGAAAAAGGAAAGAAGGAAGAACATCTTTCTTCAGCACAAAGTGTTGATGGTTTGATTGATGTTCCAATGCCTAAGATGGGCGAATCTATTACAGAAGGGACTATTCTTAAGTGGCATAAGAAAGTCGGAGATAGTGTTAAACGTGATGAAATTATTTTTGAAATAAGCACGGACAAAGTTGATACTGAAGTTCCATCTCCGGTTGATGGTACAATTGCGGAAATTCTTTTTGCGGAAAACGATACTGTTGGAGTTGGAGTTGCAGTAGCAAAAATTTCTACAAGCGGCTTAATAGTAAAACCGGAAAGTGAATTCAAAAAAGAAAATCAAGAAAAAGATCATGAACAAGAAGTAAAAGAATTACAAAATGTTCATTCAAATAAAAACGTGGGGAATTCGAATATATTTTATTCGCCGCTTGTACTAAATATTGCGCGAGTAGAAGGTGTTTCGATGAGCGAATTGGAAACTGTGGTTGGGACTGGAGCCGGTGGCAGGCTGACTAAAAATGATTTGCTTAAATATGTTCAAAACAGAAAGAAGAGCGCAAATTTATCTTCAAGACTTCATGGCAAGAAAGAAGAAGCCGCTTCTAATGCTAAGACAGTTGAGACTAAATCTAATGCCGGTCAACGCACAGAAATAATTCCAATGGATGTTAACCGTCAGCGAATAATGAATCATATGATTAACAGCCGCGATACTTCGGTCCACGTTTCTGCTATGATTGAAGTTGATATGTCGCGTATTTATAATTTTATAGAAAAGAACCGGGAAACATTTGTGGTTAAAGAGGGAATAAAACTTACTTATATGCCGTTCATTTCGTTCGCAATTATAAAAGGGTTAAAAGAATTTCCGTTGATGAACGCTTCTATTGACGGGAACAATATTGTGATGAAAAAATATATCAATCTTGGAATTGCGGTTGCAGTTGAACCAAATGGATTGATTGTTCCTAATATTAAGAATGCCGACGAAAAAAATCTTCGCGGATTATCGAAAGCGATTGCAGATCTTGGCAACCGCGCACGCACCAAAAAACTTGTAACGGATGATGTTACAGATGGGACGTTCACAATAACAAATTATGGAGTATTCGGTTCATTATTCGGCACGCCAATCATCAATCAACCAGAAGTTGGAATTCTTGGTGTTGGGGCAGTTACAAAAAAACCAGTAGTTGTTGAAAATGACGGAGTGGAAAGTATTGCGATCAAACCAATGATGTATCTTTCTCTCAGTCACGATCACCGTTTGGTTGATGGCATGTTAGGTGGTAAATTTCTGAAGTCAATAAAAGAAACTTTAGAAAATTTTGATACGAGTCTGGTCTAAAAAAAAATTGTCTAGCGTTGCCAAGTCAAACTCGGCTAAAAACAAAATTGTGCATTAAGGAAATTCTATAATGATTATAAATCAGCATCAGAAAAAATTTGCAGAAGAAATTGAGAAAGAGAGACCGGAACTCGGCAAACGTCCTGATTGGCTAAAAGTCCGCCTTCCGGCTGGACAGAACTATAAAGAAGTTCACGAGCTGATGCGCAAATCTAAATTGAATACTGTTTGCGAAGAAGCCAAATGCCCAAATCTTGCCGAGTGCTGGAATAGAAGAACCGCTACGTTTATGATTCTTGGCGACACATGCACACGAAGCTGCGGATTTTGCAACATCAAAGTTGGAATCCCGAATGAATTAGATCTTGATGAACCAAGACGAGTTGCGGAATCTGTTGAGGCATTGAATCTTAAACATGTAGTTATAACATCGGTTGACCGCGATGAACTAAAAGACGGCGGCTCATCAATCTTTTCGGAGACTGTTCGGCTCATCCGACAGAAGATGCCTGAAACTACAATTGAAATTTTGATTCCGGATTTTAAGGGTGACGAAGAATCATTTAAAATTATTTTACAAAATCCGCCGAATATTCTTAACCACAATTTAGAAACTGTTCAACGGCTTTATCATGGTGTTCGCCCTCAAGCTAAATACGAACGAAGTCTAGCATTGATCCGCTGGTTCAAAGATCATGGTCTAAGAACTAAGAGTGGAATTATGGTTGGCATAGGAGAAACAAAAGAAGAAGTCGTTGAACTAATTAGCGATCTTTACAATAACGGCTGCGATATAATGACGATAGGGCAATATCTTCAACCGACAAAAAATCATTTGCCGGTTCACCGTTTTGTAACACTCGATGAGTTCAAATTCTATAAAGATTACGGTTTGCAAATTGGCTTGAAGGCAGTTGAGTCATCGCCATTAGTGCGCAGTTCTTACCATGCGGATAAACATGCAGAGCTTGTCTAAAATTTTTTTCTTAAATGTGCCTAAAATTATCTGAAAAGCGGTTTTATTCATTCTTTCATTTCATTGAACTTCTATAAATTTTCCTTATTTTTGGAACGGCTGAATGAGACCACTAATTTTCTCAGAAAGGTTTGGTCATTCTCAAAAATTAAAAAGCATGTTGCAGAAATAAACTGCTAATGATAAATACCCTTGAAAACATTGATTAAATGCGGCAAATCGGGTTGAAAATTGAAATGAAGAATTAATTATTTGGCACGTTAGTTTCAAGTAATTATTGTCTGATACCGGCTTTAAATGAAAACAATTTTATTAGAAATAAATAATAGATTAGAAACAGATCAAGAAAGGTTACTGCCATAAGCTGTGACCTTTTTATTTTTTTAACAAGAGGTGAAAAGATGGCAAAAGTAAAAGGCGATATCTTAATTGATATCGAAAAATGTAAAGGTTGTGAACTATGTGCCGTTGCATGTCCTCAAGACTCGCTCGAACTCTCCCGCAAAATTAATTCTAAAGGTTATCACTATATTGTTAAAATAGAAGATAACTGTACCGGCTGCACTAATTGCGCTTTAGTTTGTCCCGATGGCATAATAAAAGTCTACCGCAAAACTGAAAAGAAGAAAGAGCAGGTAGCAACAATTTCAAATGTAACTGGAGATATAACAGTAACGGTGAACGCATGAAAGAACTAAAATTAATGAAAGGCAATGAAGCTCTTGCAGAAGCTTCTATTCTTGCTGGTTGCGACGCTTATTTCGGATATCCAATAACACCTCAATCCGAAGTACTTGAATATCTGGCACAAGAAGCTTTAAAGAGAACAGGCATGGTTGTTTTGCAGGCAGAAAGTGAAGTAGCTGCAATCAATATGATTTATGGTGCTGCTGGCACCGGAAAAAAAGTAATGACTTCATCATCATCGCCCGGAATAAGTTTAATGCAGGAAGGCATTTCTTACATAGCATGCGCTGAACTGCCATGTCTCTTAGTAAATGTCGTACGCGGCGGTCCCGGGCTTGGAACTATTCAGCCATCGCAAGGAGATTATTTTCAGGCGGTTAAAGGTGGCGGACACGGCGATTATAAATTAATTGTTCTTGCTCCTTCAACAGTTCAAGAAATGGTTGACCATGTTAAACTTGGATTTGATCTCGCGTTCAAGTGGCGTAACCCTGTTATGATTCTTACAGACGGCGCACTAGGACAAATGATGGAAAAAGTCCAATTGCCTGCTCAACTTCCAAGAACTACAGAAGAACCGGAATGGGCAACTGTTGGCAAACCGAAAACTAGAGAAAGAAATTTTATTACATCTCTTCATATACAACCGGATAAAATGCAGGAGATTAATCTTCATCTTCAGAGAAAATATCGTGAGATTGAAAATCAAGAGATACGTTTCGATAAATTTGAATGTGACGATGCCGAAATAATTTTAGTAGCATTCGGATTGGTAGCTAGAATATGTCAGAAAGCGGCTCAGCTTGCCAGAGAAAAAGGAATCAAAGTCGGCGTTTTCAGACCAATAACTTTATTCCCTTATCCTTATAATGAATTAAATAAGCTTGCAGATAAAGTAAAAGGAATGCTTACAGTTGAAATGAACGCCGGGCAAATGGTTGAAGATGTTCGTCTTTCTGTGAATGGTAAAATACCAGTAGAGTTTCTAGGAAGAATGGGCGGTGTAGTTCCCACTCCGGAGGAAATTCTTCACAAGCTTGAAGAAAAATTTGTAGGAGAAATTGTATGAACGAAAAGACAATGACTGAAGAACAACACTTCTCAGAAGTGATTGCAGAAGAAAATATCTGTGTAAATGAAAATTTAGTATTTGAGAAACCTGAGACACTGCTTGATACGCCTATGCATTATTGTCCGGGTTGCGGGCACGGAGTGGCTCATAGATTAATTGCAGAAGTTATTGATGAATTAGGTATTCAGGATAAAACAATAGGTGTTGCACCTGTTGGATGTTCTGTCTTTATGTACAATTACATGAATGTTGATATGACCGAAGCCCCGCACGGACGTGCTTCTGCTTGTGCAACCGGAATTAAACGTGTTCTGCCTGAAAAATACGTTTTCTCTTATCAAGGCGATGGAGATCTTGCCGCGATCGGAACTGGGGAAACAATTCATACTTGCAACCGCGGTGAAAATATTTTGATTGTTTTCATCAACAACGGAATTTATGGAATGACCGGCGGACAAATGGCTCCTACAACTTTAGTAGGAATGAAATCTACCACAACACCGTTCGGACGTGATGTTGCCATAATGGGTAATCCTCTCAAGATTACGGATTTGGTAGCACAGCTTCCCGGTGTTTATTATGCAACACGGTGTGCAGTAAACAATCCTGTTAATGTCCGCAAAGCAAAAAAAGCAATTATGAACGGATTCAAATATCAAGAGCTTAAAAAAGGATTGAGTTTTGTCGAGATAGTTTCCAATTGTCCGTCTAATTGGAAGATGACTCCTGTTGAATCTAATAAATGGATGGAAGAAAATATGCTGCCTTTCTATCCGCTCGGTGATTTAAAAGTACCAGGAAAGGAGAATTGATATGCAAGAAGAAATGATAATTGCCGGATTTGGCGGTCAAGGTGTTTTGTCTATGGGGCAAATTCTCTGCTACAGTGGAGTAATGGAAAATAAAGAAGTGAGCTGGATGCCGTCTTACGGACCGGAGATGCGCGGCGGAACTGCAAATTGTATTGCGATTATTAGTGATACTAAAATCAGTTCACCAATCCTCACAAAGTTCGATACGGTAATTGCACTTAATCAACCGTCATTAGATAAATTTGAATCTGCTGTTAAACCCGGCGGACTTTTAATTTTTGAGGCGAGCACAATTTTGAATCCTCCGACTAGAAAAGATATAGAAATAATTCCCATTGAAGCTGCAAATGAAGCGACTAAGTTGAAGAATTCAAAAGTAATGAACATGATAGTTCTTGGCGCGTTTCTTCAAAAGAAACCGATAATCAAGATGGAAAATATCATCGAAGGAATTAAAAAAGTTCTCCCGGAAAGATATCATCATCTTATTCCTCTAAATAAGCAGGCACTGGAAAAGGGAATGGAGCTTGCGCAAAAAGTTGGAGTAACTGTGTAGAACTAGAACTTGAATTTGATTCTGAAGCGCAGAGAGCAACTCTGCGCTTTTTTATTATAAATGAATGAAATATGATTAATATTTAAGAAATGAGGATTTCCTCATTCATTTTTAACTGGTCAATATTCAAAATTCTTTCTTATGCAGTCTTTGGAATTAACCCCATTCTTTCATAATTTTCGCCACAAAATTTTGAAACAAAAGGATTAAAAATGGCTCAGAACGAAGGCGTAATTGCCCAAGTAATTGGTCCGGTTGTGGATATTGATTTCCAGGACGGATACCTACCAGCAATTTTCAATGCAATAAAAATTCCAAGAAAAAGTATAGAAGGTGTTGATGAAGTGCTGATTGTGGAAGCACAACAGCATCTTGGAGAAGATAGAGTCCGCACTGTTGCAATGGATTCGACTGACGGACTTGTTCGTGGTATGAAAGCGATTGATACCGGCGAACCAATCACAATTCCCGTTGGTCCGGAAACATTAGGACGGTTGATCAACGTAATCGGCGATGGAATTGACGGACTTGGCGAGATAAAATCAAATAAACGTTATGCGATTCACCGCCATGCACCAAAATTTGATACTCTTTCTACACGGCAGGAAATGTTTGAGACCGGTATAAAAGTTATAGATTTGCTCGAACCATATTCTAAAGGCGGAAAGACCGGTTTGTTCGGCGGTGCCGGTGTTGGTAAAACAGTTATTATACAAGAATTGATTCACAACATTGCAAAACAGCATGGCGGTTATTCTGTATTTGCCGGTGTTGGCGAAAGAACTAGAGAGGGAAATGATCTCTGGCTTGAAATGAAAGAATCCGGTGTATTGCCAAAAACTGCGCTTGTGTTCGGACAAATGAATGAACCGCCGGGAGCTCGTTTGAGAATCGGTCTTACCGGATTAGCAATTGCAGAATATTTCCGTGATGAAGAAGAACGTGATGTGTTATTATTCATTGATAACATTTTCCGTTTTACACAAGCCGGCTCAGAAGTTTCCGCTCTGCTTGGACGAATGCCTTCTGCGGTTGGCTATCAGCCAAACCTTTCATCAGAGATGGGCGAACTTCAAGAAAGAATTACGTCTACAGATAAGGGTTCTATTACATCGGTTCAAGCTATATATGTTCCGGCAGATGATTTAACAGATCCCGCACCTGCAACAGCATTCTCTCACTTAGATGCTACTACTGTTTTGAGCCGTCAGATTTCGGAACTTGGTATTTATCCTGCAGTTGATCCTCTCGATTCAACATCAAGAATTCTTCAGCCGGACATCGTTGGAGAAGAACATTATGCTGTTGCTAAACAAGTAAAAGAAATTCTTCAATCATATAAAGAATTACAAGACATCATCAATATTCTTGGTATGGATGAACTTTCTGAAGAAGATAAAATTACTGTAAGAAGAGCAAGAAGAATTCAAAGATTTTTAAGTCAGCCGTTCCACGTTGCAGAGCAGTTTACAGGATTTGCCGGTAAGTATGTTAAGATCGAAGATACAATTAGAAGCTTCAAAGAAATTCTTGAAGGCAAACATGATAACTTGCCGGAACAGGCATTTATGTATGTAGGAACAATTGAAGAAGCTGTTGAAAAAGCAAAGACCATGCAGTGAGATTAAGATTCATCATTAAGCCGGAGACTTATTTATCATAATGAAAGAAATTTTTGTTGAAATAATTACACCATCTAAGAGTGCCTACAAAGGAGAAGTAAAATCTATAACCGTTCCCGGTACGCTCGGAAATTTTCAAGTTTTATTCAATCATGCGCCGCTTATAAGTTCACTCGAAATTGGTAAAATCGTAATTGAAGATGCAACAGGGCAGCATATTGAATATGCTACCGGAGGTGGTACAATTGAGGTGAAGGATAATAAAGTTCTCCTACTTGCCGATAGTGTTGAATTAGTCAATGAGATTGATGTTGAGCGTGCTAAGAAAGCCTATGAACGTGCTAAGGAGAGATTAGCCAGCAGAGGTAAAGGTGATGTTGATATTATGCGCGCCGAATTAGCTCTTCAACGTGCAATGAATAGAATGAAAATGGCAGGAGCTAGCTTTTAGATTTTAGCTTATTGCAATTAGATTTTTTAATCCCGCTTTGCGCGGGATTTTTTTTTGACATTATTTCATTCTTTTCGATATTCATTTTGTGCAGATCGTAATGCCATTCCCGCAATCTTTTAGCGGGAATCCATGTGTAGATATGCTAGATAAAAATCCCGCAGTTCGGTATGCAGTAAAACGGCACGTTCGGGCATGACAAAAATAGATCGATCCATTTCAAGAAAGTAAGCAGCAAAAAAAATCATCTTTAAGATTTCATCATGTTCTAAAAAAGCAATGGAGTGAAATGAAAAACCCCATACTTGATGGGGCTTCTCATTCTAAACAAATACTATAGGATTATTTTGCTGAAGCAAATCTCTTTGCAACATCATCCCAATTAACCACGTTCCACCATGATGCAATATAATCCGGTCTGCGGTTCTGGTAATTCAGGTAATAAGAATGTTCCCACACGTCAAGCGTTAGCAAAGGTGTTCCTTTAACTTCCGCAATATCCATTAAAGGATTATCTTGATTTGGCGTTGAAGTGATTACAAGTTTTCCGCCTGATAAAACTAACCAAGCCCAACCGGAACCGAAACGTGTTGCACCTGCATTTGAAAATAATTCTTTGAATTTATCGAACGAACCAAACGTACTGTTAATTGCATCTGCGAGAGGTCCTGACGGCTGACCGCCTTTATTTGGGCCCATAACCTGCCAGAACATATTATGATTCCAAACGCCTCCGCCGTTATTTCTAATTGCTGCAGGAGCTTTAGAAATATTTCTAAAAATATCTTCGAATGATTTTCCCTCGAACTCGGTACCTTCAAGAGCTTTGTTAAAGTTGTTAACATAAGCAGCATGATGTTTATCATGATGAATTTCCATAGTCCTGGTGTCTATATGCGGTTCCAATGCGTTATACGCATATGGAAGCGGCATCAATTCAAATTTGCTCATTGTAATACTCCTATTTATTAATGATTGATTTACTTTGTTTGTTATCGCTTCAACTTTTTTAATACTGCCGGCAACTGTTAATAATCCAAGTGACGAAAGAAATTTTTTTCTATCCATTTTTACACTCCAAACGATTCTCCGCAGCCGCAAGTTTTTGTGGCGTTGGGATTATTGAAAACGAATCCTTTACCGTTTAGACCGTCGCTAAAATCGAGGACGGTACCGGATAAATAAAAGAGACTCTTTCCATCAACAAAAAGTTTGATCCCTTCTTTTTCAATTACTGTGTCGCCATCTTTGGTCTCGTTATCAAAACCAATTTGGTAAGTCAAGCCTGAACACCCGCCCCCTTTAACTCCTATGCGGAGGGCATGTTCTTCCGGAATATTATTCTCTTCTTTGATACGTTTTACTTGTTTAATGGCTTTTTCTGTAATATCTATTTCTGAAATCATGGAAGATTGAAGATTGATATCTTGACTCATAGTGAATCCTTTCTTTACTTAATTCTGAGTTACATTAGCTTCATCTTTTTGTATAACACTCTTCTCAAAAGAAAAATTCACTTTCCATGCATTATTAGACATTTTTATTAATTGCTTATCATTTTCCATTTTAACAATAAATTCTCTTGCAATCTTTTCTGCGTCCGAATAGTTGATTTTTTTGTTCTTTTTTTCGAAATAGCTTTTGATTGCGTATTGGATATCGCGGAAAAAAATATTGGAGTTATAAAAAACATTATATTTTTCCTTCATGAAGCTGAAGAAAATTGTACGGTTTGCCGTTAGTTCGCTTAAATATTCCATCTTAATGTCCGCCTAATTTATTGAAAGAAATTTGTTTCTTGAATGAGTACTGAGGAAGAAATTTTTGCTAA
>JAKAMS010000065.1 GCA_021812745.1 Bacteroidota bacterium
ACATTCTTGATCGTTTCGTCAGTAATGTTTCCCTCAAAATCTAGATAGAACATTTCTTCCCAAGGATTTCCAATGATTGGACGCGATTCTAACTTTGTGAGGTTTACATTGTATTTGCGAAATACATTCAACGCCTCAACTAATGAACCGGCAGTATGAGATGTTGCCATAACTATTGATGTTTTACACGGTATGCGCGAATCAACTTCCTCCGGCTTGCGGGATGCAACAATAAAACGTGTAAAATTTTCTGGCTGGTTTGCAATATCCCTCTGCAAAATTTTTAGATTAAAAAGTGTAGCGGCTTCTTCACTCGCAATTGCCGCAAATGATGAATTTCCAACTTCTTTTATTTTCTGAACAGACATTGCAGTATCAACAAAATATTCAACACCAACATTCGTAATTGATTCTAAGAATTTGCTGCATTGTGCGGCTGCTTGATGGTGAGCTAAAACTTTTTTGATTTTTCTTATAGGAACTTCTTCAAGTGCCACAAGGCAATGCTTAACTTGAAATTTTTCTTCTCCTACAATTGAAAGAGTTGTATGAAGCAGTAAATCATAGACTTCATTAATTCCGCCGGAGGTTGTATTCTCAATCGGCAAAACTGCGTAATCGGCTTCTCCTTTTTCAACTGAATCAATTACTTCATCGAATAATTTCAAGAATACAAAATTAAGTTCATAATTGAAGTGAGTAAAATATTTCTGCGTTGCCAAGTAACTATAAGAACCTTCAATCCCTTGTATTGCAATTTTTATTGCTTTCTTCTTTTCACTTTTTGTATTCAGTTTTGTCTGAACAAAATTTTGCTGCAGCCGGACTGAGTCTTCAATAATTTCATAAAATACTTTGGATAGAAAATGAGAATCCAATCCTTCTTTTTTCCCAGCTTTAATCAAACGGTTGAGTAGTTCCGCTTCCCTTTGCTGATCACGAATTGGTTTATTAGAATTCTCCTTTACAACAATAACTTCTTTACTCAACTTTCTTCTTTGGGCAAGCAGTTTAATTAAGCCGGAGTCCAGTTGATTAATTTTATCCCTCAGCAAAGTAATATCTTGTTTCTTCTTAGCCATTTCTATTTGTTCTATTTTCTATTGAATTGATGAATGAAACTAAAGATTTTTTAATGATAAAAAAAGTCTATTGAGGGATTCTAAACTCATTTTGTTGATTAGAAATCTAATTGTTAGTAAGTTTGAAAAGGACATAAATCTCCATTATTCTATAATTAATGGAATCTCACTAAAAGAAGATTCATTTCAGGAGGTTAAGATGGCAAATTATTCCCGCCGCGACTTCTTAAAAACAGCCGCCATTGCTGGAACAGCAGTAACAGGATTATCATCAAAAACTAAAGCAGCGCCTAAGAATATTTTATCGGAAGATAGGATGGGTGTATTAGTAGATACGACAGTTTGTATAGGATGCAGAAAATGTGAATGGGCTTGCAAGACTGCCCACAATTTAGAAACTACCTCTATAGACACTTATGACGACAAAAGCGTATTTAACAAAATGAGAAGACCCGATGAAAAAGCATTAACGGTGGTCAATCAATATAGCAATGAAGATCAGGATAAATTCCCGATCAACGTAAAAGTACAATGTATGCATTGCGATCATCCGGCATGTGTTTCTGCATGCATTGTCGGAGCTTTTTCCAAACAAGAAAACGGTTCTGTAATATGGGACACCGACAAGTGCATCGGATGCCGATATTGTATGGTTGCTTGTCCATTTCAGGTTCCGGCATTTGAATTTAGTAAAGCACTAAAACCGGATATCAAAAAATGTGATTTTTGTATTGAACGAACAAAAGAGAGTAAACTTCCCGCTTGTACAGAAATTTGCCCAGTCGAAGCTATCACTTACGGCCGCCGTGAAGATTTAGTAAAAGCCGCTCATCAAAAAATTAAAAATTATCCAAACCGTTACATTAACCGTGTCTATGGTGAATATGAAGTTGGCGGAACTTCATGGATATATTTGGCAAGTAATGAATTCGAGAAATTAGATTTTCCGAAACTCGGTAAAGATCCCGCCCCGGGAGTAAGCGAAGCTATTCAACATGGAATCTTTGCTTACTTTGTTCCCCCCGTTGCGCTATACGCACTGCTGGGTGGAGTAATGTGGATCAATAAAAATAAAAAGAAAACCGAGAATGAGACGGAGATATAATTATGGAAGAATTCAAACCAACACCAATGAAGAAAAAATATTTTACGCCGGTAGTTATTGGCTTAGCCGTACTTGCACTCAATGGAATGATATTTTTACTAGCAAGATTTGTATTTGGAATAGGCGCCGTTACCAACTTAGATAATCAACACCCTTGGGGAATATGGATTGGTCTTGATGTTGCAGCCGGCGTTGCGCTTGCTGCCGGAGGTTTTACGACTGCGGCATTAGGTCATATTATGCACAAAGACCAATACCACGCAATTATTCGTCCAGCACTTTTAACTGCCGCTCTTGGATATACTTTTGTTGCCGTGAGTGTAATGATTGACCTTGGTCGTCCTTATTTTATTTGGCATCCTTTAATAATGTGGAACGGAAGTTCAGTTCTGTTCGAAGTTGGTATTTGTGTAATGATTTATCTCACAGTTCTGTACATAGAATTTTTACCAATAGTCTGCGAGAGATTTATTGGAAGAGTAAATCTTCCAGGAACGTTGAAACGTTTTAACAATTCACTCGAAAAATTATTACGCCTTCTAGATAAAGGATTAGAGAAGACAATGTTCATCTTCATTATTGCGGGTGTTGTATTGTCTTGTTTACATCAATCATCTCTGGGAACACTAATGGTAATTGCAGGACCCAAAATGCATCCGCTCTGGCAAACTCCTATTCTTCCCCTTCTCTTTTTAATGTCTGCAATCTCTGTTGGATTTCCGATGGTTATATTCGAATCGGTAATTACTTCACGTTCATTTGGATTAAAGCCAGAGACACATATTCTTTCTAATTTGGGAAGTATGGTGGCTCCTTTGTTAGGTATTTATCTGGCATTCAAAATTGGTGATATGATGATTCGTGGAACATTTGTTTACCTTACAACAATAACTTCTGCTAGCGTGATGTTTACTATTGAATTATTATTTGGAGTTATAATTCCTTTGAGAATGTTTATGTCTAGGCAGATAGCAAAATCACCTACTGGACTTTTAATTGCATCATTCCTTGTAATCTTTGGAGTATTTTTAAACCGTTTGAATAATTTTTTAGTTGCATACACACCGCCATATGAAGTTCATTCTTACTTCCCTTCAATAGGCGAAATTTCCGTAACTGTGGGCTTTATAGCATTAGAAGTTCTTCTCTTCAGAATAGCGGTAATGATTTTCCCAATTGTAAGTGTGCCTGATATGTCGCCGCAAAGAACAAAATATTCAGTTAGAGGAGGTATACGATGAAGACGAAAATTTTTATTACACTTTTCTTTTGTTCGTTATTTGTAAATGCTCAGACTCAAAAGCAGGTGCATCCAAATCTTAACGGAATTACATGCAAGACTTGCCACTCTTGCGATATTCCCACAAAAGAAAATCCATGTATTCTTCCTTGTCCGCGAGAAAAGATGGTATCTATTGATCAATCTCCGGAAGACGGACCTGCCGTTATAACAATAGACAAATTCAAAAAGCAGTCGGATATTTACGCGCCCGTAGTTTTTTCTCACCGCCTTCACGCAGAGATGAGCGGAATGGCTGGCGGATGCAAAATGTGTCACCACTATAATCCACCGGGACAGGTAATTGGCTGTTCTGATTGTCATGAATTAACTCGAAAACGGGTTGATGTAAGTAAACCGGATTTGAAAGGGGCTTATCACCGTCTTTGTATGACATGTCATCGTTCATGGAGCGGTAAAACTGATTGTACAGAATGCCATCAACAAAACGGCGCTGCCAATAAAACGCAGACCCAATCACTTGAAGATAAAAGCGCAAAACGTGTTCATCCAAAAATTATTACACCTACAACAATTAAGTTCGATACGCCAAAGGCATCTGGAAAAATGGTAACTTTTTATCACTCTCAGCATATTGATTTATTCGGATTGGAATGCCAGAGTTGTCACTCAAATGAAAGTTGCATGAAGTGTCATACAAAAACTCAAACAGCATCGCTCAAAATTAAAACTACAGATCAAAAACATCTTCTCTGTGCAAATTGTCATAATACAAAGACCAACTGCAGCAGTTGTCATTCAAACACTGTGAAAGAAGGATTTAATCATAAAGAAGCAACCGGATTTGATATTACAAAATTTCACTCGAAAATTTCTTGTAATGTATGTCACCATGAAAAGGGAAAGTTCACCGGTCTTAATAAAGAATGTATCAATTGTCACGGCAAATGGACTCAAGCGAACTTCCAGCATAAAGTTACCGGCGTTGTACTTGATGAAACTCACTCAGCTTTAGAATGCAGCGACTGTCATCAAGAAAAAAATTACGCTAATCCAGTTTGCTCAAATTGTCACGAGGACAAGTCGTATCCTAAGAATATTCCGGGTAAACTTGTTAAGAAGAACTGATGAAACGGGTAAAGAAATTATTTAGCAAGATCAGTTTAAAACTGATTTGGGTTGTAAGCATCACTGCGATTTTGATAATTGGAGTTTATTCATACTTCAATGTAAAATCGCAAAGCGATGTTTTAATTTCTGAGGTTAAGCGTCATTCAGATCAACTTAGCGAATCGGTGAAGAATGCAACAAGAAATGTTATGCTTCTTAACTCGCGCGATCTGGTCCAGGAAATAATAGATAGAATTGGAAAGGATCCGGCAATTAATAACGTCCGGATTCTTAACAAAGAAGGAACCATAATATATTCGGCTCATAAAGATGATATAGGAAAGATGCTTGATAAACGCGCAGAAAGTTGTTACGCTTGTCATGCAGAAAACAAAGCTCTGGAAAAATTATCTATAAAAGACCGGACAAGAATTTTCAAACTAAATCCAGATTCTAGCCGTATCCTTGGAATTATTAATCCGATCTATAACGAAAAATCTTGCTCTGAAGCGGATTGTCATGCCCATTCTTCCAAGGCAAAAGTATTAGGCGTTCTCGATATAACTATTTCGCTGGCAGAAGTTGATGAACAAATCCGCCAAAATGAAATTAGAGAATTGCTTTTTGCAATCATTGCAATTACGGCGATTGGTTTAATAATTGGATTATTTGTAAAACGCTGGGTTGATTACCCAGTAAAGGAATTGATTAAAGCGACAGATCAGGTTGCTGACGGAAATTTGAATTATGTCATCAAGGATTTGAGTAAGGACGAATTAGGAACACTTAGTAAATCGTTCAATAATATGATAAAAAAACTTGATGAGACAAGCCAACAATTGTATCAATCAACAAAGATGGCATCTCTTGGTCAACTAGCTGCCGGTGTTGCTCACGAAATTAATAATCCGCTTACAGGCGTTCTTACATATAGCAGTTTCCTTTTGAAGAGAACCAAAGATAATCCTCAAATGCAGGAAGACCTTAATGTAATTGTAAGAGAAACAATCCGAAGCCGGGAAATTGTTAAAGGTCTGCTGGATTTTGCGCGCCAGTCAACTCCAAAGAAAAGTTTGATTGACGTAAATGAGATTATCAACAGAGCTGATGCTGTTATTAAGAATCAATTAAAGATAAACCGTATTACTCTTAAAAAAGATTTTGACAGCACTCTCCCCAAAATCACCGTTGATGCAAACCAAATTCAGCAAGTCTTCCTTAACCTATTTGTGAACGCAATTGACTCAATAGGAAATAGCAATGGATCAATTACAGTTACTACTTCGCAAATAAGCTTGTCTCCTAAAGGAATAACACAAATAAAAAATGCCGTTTGCGCTAAGAACCACACTTTGATTGATACCGAGCATAAAATTGGCGGAATGTCTTCGCTGAAGATAAAAATTAAATCCGGGACCAATGAGGGATTTATTCACCTTGATCCGATATATGGGAATCATCATCATTACTTTGGTATCTCGTATGACAAAAACAGCGCAATAAATCTTTCATGCCCAATTTGTGATTTTACTTTTATAGACAAAAACAGCAAATGCCCAAAATGCGGTGGTCCGGTTTACAAAATTCAAATTCCTAATCAAGGATTTCTTGAAGGCTGCGCTTCATTTAAAGATGACTGGCAGAAATGGGATTTGATAGACCGAGCCGGCGAAAGAAAATTTATTCAGATTGAAATCAAAGATACAGGATGCGGAATTCCGCCAGAGAACATTTCAAAAATTTTTGAACCGTTTTTTACTACAAAAGGTCAGCGCGGAACCGGACTTGGGCTTTCTGTTATCTGGGGAATAATTGATAATCATAATGGATCCATTTCCGTTCAGAGTGAAGTTGGAAAGGGTTCAACATTTTCTATCCGGCTTCCTCAGGGAGATCCAATTAGAAGTATCTAATGAAAGAACACAAAAACATATTGATCATTGATGACGAACAAGTTGTAATTGATTCGATATCAAAAATTGCTCATCTGGAAAATTACTCTTACAGTTCTGTGCTTGATGCTAAATCTGGGTTTGAAAAGATCAATAATGAAGATTTTGATCTTATCATCTGCGATATTATGCTTCCGTGTATGGACGGTTTTCAATTTTTATCAGAACTTGAAACAAATAGAATTGAGATACCTGTTATAATGACAACAGGGTTTTCGACTATTGAAAACGCGGTTAAATCATTATATACCGGCGCAATTGAATTTATTCCAAAGCCGTTTTCTATTGATGAAATGGTGAGCGTTATTCGCCGCGGAATGAAATATAGCTCCATTGTTAGATCAAGAAAATCAGATAGTAATTCTCTTCAGCCTGTCCCTTGTCCGGCAAAATATTATCGTCTAGGTTACTCTAGCTGGATGAATAAAGATTATGATGGTTCGGTTTTAATTGGAGCTACAGATTTTTTTATAAAAACGATCGAGCAGATCAACATGATAGAACTTCTAGATGCAAACGAAGTTTTATTACAAGCGTCACCGGCAGTTAAATTTTTTACCGAAGACGGATTAATTCACCAGCTTTATTCGGTAATTAGCGGAACAATCATAGCAAAGAATGAGAGATTATTAAAAGAACCTGAGCTCTTAGAGAAAGACCCTTATTTTGAAGGTTGGATTTATAGAATTATTCCAACTGAACTCGATTATGAGATGAAATTATTAATTCCATGCAGTTCAGATAGAACATAAGTGTAAAAAAGTTTATTAATTCAAGGAGAAATAATTATGCCGCTTTTTATTCTAGCAGTTATAGTTTTTATAGTCGCTGATATTATTATCAGATTCGCAATCAAAACAGTAAACGAGAAGAAAATCCGTAAAGAACGAGAGACTATATTAGATGAAAGTGTTACACTTGATTTGAGCCAGGAAGCAGTATCACTTAAACGTGCCGAAGTGCCAAATCCAAAAGCAAAAATTTTATGTGTTGATGATGAAGATATTATTCTAGATAGTTTTAGAAAAATTCTCGTACTCGACGGCTATTCGGTTGATACTGTTACCTCCGGCTTTCATGCACTTAATTTAATTAAGTCGCATCATTACGATTTTGTTTTCACAGATTTAAAAATGCCCGAAATGGATGGAGTTGAAGTAACCAAAAAAGTGAAATTCCTGCGCCCCGATATTGATGTTATAATTATAACAGGATACGCGACTGTTGAAACCGCCGTTGATTGTATGAAGTTCGGTGCAATGGATTATGTTCAGAAACCATTTACTGAAGATGAATTGCTGGCTTTTACAAAAAAATCTTTGTTGAAAAGACAGGATAGAATTCATAAACAGCTTAAACCGCGCGTGCATATTACTCATTTAAGTGAAGAAGATACATTAAATATTGGAGAGTTTTCCATTCCGGGCGGTGTCTTTATTTCTGAAGGACATTGCTGGGCAGCTATTGCACAAGACGGAACCGTTAGAGTTGGATTGGATGATTTTGCTAAAAAATTAATTGGCAAAATTGATGACATTGAGTTTCCAAATCTTGGTATGGGAATTACTCAAGGTCAACCTTTATTCATTATTAAGCAAGGAAAGAAATCCATTCAATTTAATTCCCCTATAAGCGGACAGGTTGCTAAAGTTAACCAAGAACTAGCCGATAATCTTTCTGCGCTCGATTATTCCACTTACGAAAAGAATTGGATTTGCATTATTGACGCTGAAAAATTGGATACAGAATTATCTCAGCTCAAAATTGGAAAGAATGCCGTTAATTATTTTCAAGACGAAATTGAGAACTACAATAAGCGAATTAAGGATTTTATCAAAAATGATGGAAATAAATCAGAAGGGTATGAAATGTACTGGGGACAACTTGAGAATCTTGAAGAGAAGGAATGGTACATTATTACCGGAGAATTTTTCAAGAAATAATAAATATTGCTGTTGAATAACTAGAGGAGAAAGGAGAAATCCTTTCTCCTTTTTATTTTTTTGAGCGTTGACAAAGTCATACTAACTGAATATTTTAACTAGAGACATTAGAGTCTTTTATCTGATATTAGCAAGAAATATTTTGTTTTTTGCTGATTTTTGCAATTTAGCATGCAATTTTTCTCAACACTCTCTCTAAAGTTGAGGAAGGTTGGCTTTACGAGTAGTTACTGTACATGATTTTTGAACATTATTTATAAGTCCTATAAGAAAAATTTATGGAAAAACTTGCTTCCCTAATATTCACATCAATTATATTTCTTTCTTCTGTAACCGCTCAGAGCAAGGATGATCAAGTTTGCCTTGACTGCCACGGTGATAAAACATTTACAACAACACGTAATGGAAAAGAAATTTCGCTTTTTGTAAACGGAAAGTCATTTGCCGGATCGGTTCACGAAGAAGTAAGTTGTACCGGATGCCATAGTGATGTTGACCCAAACAATCTGCCCCATCCAGAAAAATTAAATAAAGTAGTATGTGCATCTTGCCATGAAACTGAAGCTTCACATTACGATAGAAGTCTGCATGCCCAAGCTTTGAAAAAGGGATTATCGTTAGCGCCCACTTGCGCCTCTTGCCATACAAAACATGAAATTCTTTCTGCCAAAAATCCAAAATCAAGAACTTATGTGATGAACATTCCCGCTCTATGCGGTCAATGTCATAAAGAAGGAACTGCAGTTTCAGGAATGGTAAATCCGGAAGAACGAAAAGTTCTTAGCGATTATACGGAATCCATTCACGGCGAAGGTTTATTTAAACGTGGTTTAATAGTTACTGCGGTTTGTACCAGCTGCCACACTTCTCATGATATATTGCCACATACAAATCCGGAATCAACAATAAATCGTAATAACATAACAAAGACCTGCACTCAATGTCACAGACAAATTGAGCAAGTGCATACAAAAGTAATTAGAGGTGCTCTTTGGGAAAAAGAACCGCATAAAATTCCTGTTTGCATTGACTGCCACGCACCACATAAAGTCCGTAAAGTTTTTTATGACGACAGTTTTCCTAACGATAAGTGCATGAAATGCCATTCACAAAAAGATCTTTCTAAAGTTGTTGATGGTAAAAAAGTTTCCCTATACGTAGATATAAATCAATTTAATAACTCTGTTCACAAAGTCAATTCATGCGTTAAATGTCATACAAATATGAGCAATTCAAAAAATCCTGTTTGCCTAAACAGCGGAAAAGTTGATTGCTCTATTTGCCATACCGCTCAAGTTGATGATTATAACATTAGTTTACACGGACAAAAACACGCGGTTGGTGATAAATTAGCGCCATATTGCACAGATTGTCACACAACTCATAATGTTCAATCGAAGAAGAATATTACCTCCCCAACTTTTGCACGTAATGTGCCGGAACTATGCGGAAGATGTCACCGAGAAGGAAAAAATATTGCTGTTGCATTAGATGAAAGCAAATTAGGAATTGTTGCCAACTATAGAGAAAGTATCCACGGAAAAGGATTATTACAAAGCGGATTGATGGTTACTGCAACATGCGTCAATTGTCATTCAAGCCACAGAGAGTTGCCAAAGAAAGACCCCCGTTCAACTGTAAATCCGAATAATATAGCTACAACTTGTGCACAATGTCATCTTGGTGTTTATGAAGAATTCAAGAAAAGCGTTCATAGCCCAGATGTTACGAAGACAGACAAAAAACTTCCCGTATGTAACGACTGCCA
>JAKAMS010000066.1 GCA_021812745.1 Bacteroidota bacterium
GAACAAAGGTTAGAGTCATTTCTTGAATTGAAGTAGCCGCTTGGAAGACTGAGATAAAAATTCCGACCACAAGAGAAACCCCGAGCACCGGCAGAAGGATTAAAAAGGTCGTCCAGAAAACTTCCGTTAAGACTTCAATGATAAGTTCTTCGGTCATTTACGCAAAGCTCCTTACAAGAGATCCAATTATTAAATTCCAACCGTCAACAAGAATGAACAACAATATCTTGAAAGGAAGAGAGATCATCATGGGGGGCATCATCATCATACCCATAGACATTAGAATACTAGAGATAATCATATCTACCATTATGAACGGAATGAAAAGGAAAAATCCCATTATAAATCCAGCGCGCAGTTCGCTAAGTACAAAAGAAGGAATTAATATAATTGTAGAAACTTCATTCCTGTTTGCCGGTCTTGGCTGATTCGATAAACCAATAAATAGTTCCAGGTCTTCGTCGCGCGTCTGTTTGAACATAAACTGTCTTATTGGTTCTATTCCTTTGTTATAAGCATCTTCCACATTAATTTTATTTGCCATTAACGGTTTGAGTGCTTCGTCGTTAACTTTATTCCACGTGGGTGCCATAATAAAAAAAGTAACAAAGAGCGCAACCCCAGCCAGGAGTTGAGACGGTGGCATCTGCTGCGTCCCGAGTGCGCTCTTCAAAAAATGCAATACAATTATGATTCTTAAATATGCGGTTGTCATTATAACAATAGAAGGCGCTAGCGAGAGTACGGTCATCAATAAAAGAATTTGAAGCGTAACCGAAACATCGTTACCGTTTTGCGCTGTGCCGACATCTAAATTTATTTTGGGAAACGGAATTGAAACCGATTTTTGTTGTGCAAAAGAATCTGCGGCAAAAAAGATAAACAGCGCCGCGATAATTACGAGGAATAATTTCTTGTTCATTTTATTCCCAAATTCTGCTTGAAGATATCTACGAAGTTCAGTTTGTTTTCTTTTGCTAAGCTTTCGGAATCTTGGAAAGAATTGTAATCCAATTCTTTCAGCAAAGTGATACTGCTCTCACTTATGCCAAGCACAAGGAGTTTGTCCTGAACACGGATAAGAGATAAATATTTTTTGGGGAGAATTAATTGATTATAAATCACATCAACATTCACAGAGCGTTGTTTTTTTCCACCTAACGAAAACGAATATTTTCTTACAAGAATCAAAACACCGAAAAGCAATCCTAAAATTAAAACCAGAGGAATGAATGATTTTATAATATCAAAGAATGTCATCAGTTAATATCCTTTACTCTGTTTGCTGGATCAACAAGACTGGTAATTCTTATACCGAAATGCTTATCAATTACCACAACTTCACCTTCCGCAATTTTCTTGTTGTTAACAAAAACATCCACCGGCTCGCTGGCAAGTTTATCAAGTTCAATTACGTAACCGCGCTCTAATTCAAGAATATCCTTGATTTGCATCTGCGTTCTGCCGAGTTCAATGTAGATATTCATCGGCAGATCTTTTAAGAAGTGCAATTTTTCGTTAGAGCCGCCGCTTGTTCGGGTAGAATCATCAAATTCTTCGAACTGAGCTATAGAACTGCTTACCGCATTGTCTTTTAGATCTTGAGTGTTAGAAGGTTCTATAATTTCGTTTGTATCGTTATCCATAAATTCCTCAGAAAGGTTTTGGTTCGTCAATTACTTTTTGTGTTACTTTTATTGCTTTATGATTGTTAACAGAGCCGATTCTTCCGGAGAATAAAATTTGGCTTCCTGTTCTAACTTTTTGATCATCACTAATTTTCGTTTCAAGGCGGACAATATCTCCTACTTGCATTTCGAACAATTCTTTTATTGAAAGTTTTGAAGTTCCCATTTCGACTCTAATTGGCAGTAGTGTGCTTGAAAGATGATTTGCCAAAACTTCCTTTGCTGTAATACCGTAATATTTAGTTGCTCTAATTGAGGAAAGTTTTTGCGCTGATAATTTTGCAAGGATGTTATCGAAAGCAAAAGTTGCAAAACAGATGTTCATTAAATATGATTGCTCGCCGATTAATATTTCGAACGAAATCAGCAGTACAGATTCGCTCTGAGATGTTATCTGGGCAAAATCAATATCCGGCTCAAAACGCTCAAGATTAAATTCAAAATTGTCAACCGTCTGCCATGATTTGCGTAGATCCTGCATAACTCTTTCCGCAACCACACGTAAAACTCTTTGCTCTATCGGAGTAATTACTTTAGTCTGTTTTGTGCCAAGTCCGTTTCCTCCCAGGAGCTTATCAACAAGCGATAAAGCCAAATCATTATTCAATTCAAGAATGCCTCTAACGTCTGTGTCTTTAATATCAAAAGTGAAAAGGCATGCCGGATTAGCAACCGATAGTATATACTCTGAATAATAAATTTGATCTACCGATGTTACATTAATATTTACAACTGTCTGGAGTTTTGTTACAAGAAAGCCGCTGAAACTTTCCGCAAAATTTTCGAAAATGCTTCTTAGAATTCTAAGCTGATTTTTAGAAATTCTGTTGGGCAGACGAAAATCGAAAAGCACCGCTTCTTTTTCGTGGTTGGTCTCAACCTTCTGCTCTGTACCGCTCTTAATATTATTAAGAAGCTGGTCAATCTCTTGTTGTGATAATATTTCAGGCATATTATTGTAAGATGTATTTACTGAAATAAATTGTGTTGATTTTTACGGTTGGCATTACCTGCGCAAGCCGTTTAATAATTTCCGTTCTAAGAGTATCGCGGTATGCAATGTTGCCCAACTGCGACATCTCTTTACTGCTCATAACAGATATAACCGCATCTTTAAGAAGAACTTCTTTTGCTTTTAATTCTTGATTGTCCTTCTCAGTAGGAACATCGAATCCTAGAGATGATAAGAGATATCTTTTGCCGTCTGTCTTTGCCGGATTAACAAGAATCTCTTCAACCATATAAACAAATTTTCCAAGCTCTTTGCTGTTTGCCTGAGGCGGAGCTGCTTCCTTTTTTGTCTCTGTAGTTGCAGGTTCTGCCACAGAGTGATTCATTTGAACTCTGTTCAGCAAAAAATTTGCGGTTATAAAATAGACAGCTATAAGCTGTACGATGAAGATTGGAATCCCAAACAATAAAATTTTAAGATTCAATCCCTTCTTTTCTTTCGGCTGAGCTAATGTTTCGTCAACCTTGGTTTCTTTTATTTCTTCTTTTGTCTGTTCCATAGTGCTGAATAAATTTCAATTGCTGTGCCATTGAAATTTCGTTCAGAAACAGAGATTGATGCGCCCGGAGAAGTCTTCTTTGGCTAATATTCGTCAGTTGGATTCATCCCGACAAAATTTAGCACGGATTAAAGATTTGAAGTGAAATAAGAAACCGATAGTTACTTATCCATTATTCAAGTTTTCAAAAAGAAATGGGGCTGAAGAAAAAGTGATTCTCCGTAGGAGTCCTACGGACAAAATTATCTGTATCCTAACTTTTTCCTCAGCCCATTCTGTGATGTGTGCCGTAAGATGAAGAAAATTTATCTAATCAAATTTGTAATTTCTTGAAGCAATGCGTCTGCCGTTGTTACCACACGTGCATTTGCCTGGAATCCTCTCTGTGAGACAATCATCTTTGTAAACTCTTCGGACAAGTCCACATTTGATTGCTCGAGTGCGCCCGATTGAACTGTTGTATTTGATTCTTCGCCTAGAGTTACAATACGCGGTTCGCCGCTGTTTGCATAAGCTGTGTACATATTATCGCCTACGCTTATCAAGCCGTTAAGGTTATTGAATGTAGCGACCATTATCTGGGCAAGACTTTTTGAACTACCGTTCGAGAAGATTCCCACAACGTTTCCATACTGATCGATGTTCATGTTTGAAAGAGAAGCAGACGGAGAACCATTCTGAGATAGAGCGCTTACTACAGATGAAGAAGATGTCTGTGTTATGCCGCCGAATCCGCTGCCGAAATTAAGATCTATAACTGTTGAATTAGCGCCGCCTTTTGGTATGAATGTCATCTGTGGATTGTTCGGTGAAATATTTGCAGGATCCAAAGTACCATCTGCGTTAAATAAGATTGTGCCCGTTGTTGATTCAGACTTTCCGGAAGCAGTACTGGTTCCCGGAACGGAGGCTGTCCATGTCCACGTATTATCCGCTATTTTCGAGTATTTAAGTGTTACCTGATGCGCGGTACCTAATGAATCGAATACTGTTACTGAACCGCTTACAACGTTTGGAATTCTATTATTATCAGCCGATACGCTCAATGTTGCGGTCGCGGAATTGGCTGTTACAGTTGATGCGTCGAATGTAAAATCTATATTGCTAGTTGGTATATTAATGCGGTTTGCTACTCCGGCCGTGAAAATTGCCTTGGAGGTAGCATCAAGTGTAAAGTTTCCGGCTCCGTCATCAACAAATTTTAATGCTGGTATAGTTCCCGTTCCACCAGCAACAGCCGTACCTGTTGAATCCACTAAATTGTAATTTAATGTATAAGTAGCATTCGCCGGAACGGCCGGTGGACCTACGACTGCAGCTGCTGTCGCAGTTTTTGTGTATGAAAGTTCGAGTGTGAACGGATCTCCATACTCATTGAATACAGTAACTTTTGAAGGAGACGTTGTATCAACAGCAGGAGCTACTGCCGGAGCTACTACTAATGCAGAAGAATTTATGTTTCCTCTTTGAGTTACAACCTGGGTCCGGGTTAATTCAGAGTTACTTTTTAAGTTGCCGCCCCATTTAATTGATGTGGTTGAAATTGCGGGCAGCTTTAAATTTGTGTCGATAACGATATCTTCAAGATTGTTTCCCGGAGGAATCACACCGTCAGAATTTGCTACTTTACCCTGAACAACTGCACCGTTCTGAGGACTTACTAATTTTCCTTTTGCGTCAAAAACAAATGCGCCTGCTCTTGAAAAGAATGTTTGTCCGTTGCTTTTTTGAACAAACATTCCGGGACCCTGCAGAGCGAGATCCGTTGTAATGCCTGTTCTTTCGAATGTGCCCTGGTTCCAGTTACGATCTATTGAATTAACTTTCATACCAAGACCTATCTGGAATGAGTTTGTACCGCCGGTTGTTTCTGTTGGGTTTGTACCTGCTTTTACGAACTGATTAAAAGTATCGCTGAAAGTAACGCGCGATCCTTTAAAGCCGATTGTGTTTACGTTGGAAATGTTATTTCCGATTACGTCCATCATTGATTGATGATTTCTTAAACCGGAAACGCCTGCGAAAAGAGATGTTAATAGTGCCATTTGTAACCTCCGTGATTTGATTCGGCCTCAGTCAGTCGGCCAAATCCGAGAGCGTCCTTGGAAGGTCCCGCTCAGTTTATAATAAGTTATTTAATTAATATGCAAACACTACACTGTCAATATTAGTAAAAACACTTTCATTTGATTCAGCAACCGGAATTGCTGTCACTACCGTTTTGTTTGGAATGTTGACTATGAACGCCGTCTTATCCATCATGACCAACGAATCCTTTGCTCCTTTTGCCTCAGCTTTTTCAACAGCGTTCTGAATTTTGGAAAGATCACTATCGCTTAGTTGAATATTCCTTGATTCGAGCCGCTTCAAAGCGTGATTTGAAAATTTGACCTTCTCGAGTTCCTCTTTAAAAATTGCATCGAAACTAGAGACAGCTTCTTTTCCAACTTTTCTCGAAGCTGCTTCTGTGTTTCCAACAATCGGAATAAAGGGAACGGAGATGCCGTTAATTTCTGCCATTACTTTTCACCTCCCTTATTTTGGGTTTGTGTTATTAAGAACTTCAGCAATATCAGCCAGCGAATATTCAGCGCCGCCTACAAGAAGAACAGTTCCCTGATCTGTGAAGCGAACACCATCTATAGTTCCAATTTTGTAAATATTTAACGTCATTTTATCGCCGCCCAAGTTTACAGCATCAACTTCAAATTTATAATTACCATTCGGTAATTTGTTACCATTATTATCGGTTAAATCCCAGGAAAGTTTATTATTACCTGAGCTTGTTGAAATTCCGTCTATAGTTTTTACAAGCGCACCGCTTTCATTATAGATATTAATTTGAGCTGTCTTAGCTTCGGTGGGCAAATTATAACCCAACGTTATGCTATCCTGTCCATTAACTTTTATATCGCCGCCGCTTAGTTTAACACCTTTACCAATTAACCCGGTTATTAGAGTGTTATTAATTGATTGAGTTAGCGTGGCATTTGCATCAAGACTCTGTTTCATATAAGTGTTCAAATTGGTAAGCTGTTCCAGAGAACTAAACTGAGCAAGTTGTGCCGAAAATGCTGTTCCGTCCATTGGATTAAGAGGATCTTGGTTCTGCAATTGCGAAATCATCAGTTTCATAAAATCGTCTTTGCCAAGAGATGATTTGCCTGTTGTTTGCTGCGTAGAACTTGCCGAAGTACTTGTAATTGGATCAACCATAATTCACCTATGCTAAATATTCGTAAGTATTGTAACCTAATGATTTCTGTGACCGGCGAGTTGTATCATCGCCTTCTTTTATTTTGGAAATTTTTTCGCCCATTTTTTTGCGCGACGTAAATGTCTTTGCAAATTTCTGTTCTGATTCTCCCAAGCTAACATTCACATTACCCAAATGAACTCCCGCTGACTGCAAATTCTGCTTGAGCTGTTCGATATTGGATTGTACGTACTGTTTCACTTGTTCGTTTTCAACTTCAATACGTGTGCTTATTTGATTTCCGACCAGATCTACTATCAGTTTCACTTTCCCTAAATTTTCCGGCGTTAATTGGAAAGTCATGCTCTGTTTTTCGCCGGCTTGAATGATCTTTGAAAACTCCGGAATAATCTCGGTTGGCTTTATAAACTTTATTGGTTCATTAATCTGTTTAGCTTCCGTCATTATTTTTAATTTTTCGGTATCAACGCCTTTTGTTTGCTCACTGCTTTGCAATATATTTTTGAAATTATCGTTCGATTTGCTTTGTGAAAAATCCTTCTCTTCGGATGATTTACCATGCGCTTCTTTAATTTCAATTTTATCACTTTTTACACTTTCATCGGTAGCGGACTTTATATGATCTGAATTTTTTTCAATTTTGGTTTTATCATCATTGGACAAAATTGCTGTGGAGATATTTTCTGTCTGCTTTTGCGATACTGATGCGCTTTGAACGCTGTTTTTAACTTCTTGATTCTGGGGGTCTGTTTTTATTTGTGAAGCGTCTTTCTTCATTTCTAACGACTGAGCGGATAAATTGATTTTATCTTTTTGAGAAGCAGATTTCGTTATTTCGGAACTCTCTAATGTTCCCTTAAGGTCATCTAACAAATTTTTTACTTCTTTTACAACACTATTTTTCTCAGATGAAGTTTTAACTGCCTGCTGCGCGGAATTTATAATGTCAGCGTTAATAATTTTATTACTTCCGGATTCAACTATTTTTGCTACGGGCGTTGATTGCTGAACCATAAGAGGATTTGTATTTGATTCAGTAGTTTTAGAAGATGACGCATCAGTAAATCCGTTTTGCTCTGAATATTGTAAAGCATTTAATTGTGCCGCAAAATTATTTCTCAATCTAAAACCGGCATCAAACAATTCAAACTCTTTTGGACTCTGAGAGGAATTAATTGCGCCCGAACTCTTTGCTGAATCTGCCTGATTAATATTTGGCAATTGATAAATTTTAGAAGCAGACGTTGTTGAATTCACATTCTTTGATTGAACACTTGGATTAAACGTAATTTCGACCACTTCGGTCTTGTAGACATTATTATTTAATGTTGCGGACAGATCTGAAGCAATCGTGTTAAACGATGCCGCCGGACTAACATTTTGATTCTGTGTTTCGGCAGCTTTAATATTATTTTGACCGGGAGATAAAGAATTAAAATCGGCTGGATTTTTTTCTAAATCTTTTATGGCGGCGGTAGTTAATGTTTTTTCTTGCTCTTTTATGAGACTCGAGAATGCTGCATTTAGTTCTTTACTATTTTTATTAAAATCCGCTGAAAGTTTTTCTAAATTTAATTCACTCTCTATATTTTTTTCGGGCAAAGCGTGAAAGTTGATGTTTAATTTATCTTTGCCGTTCTTAATTGAGAGTGATAATGATTTATTCTCAGAGAGATATTGAAGAAGCGACTGAACTATGTTACTATTTTCAGAAAGAGAATCATCGGTTTTAACTTCAGCATCAGTTTTCTTTTTTGAATTTAGTTTATCTGCCGCATCAGACTTTACGTTAATATTTTTTAAAATATCCGTTCCGCTTCCATCAGTCGTATTCTGTGAAAGCATAGTTTTTAAATCATCATTATTATTTAATCCAAGATTCTGGATCAATCCATTGATAAAATCTTGTAAACTGCCGGATGATAAAAGGAATTGTTTTTTATTAATTACGACCGATTGAAGATCGTGTTTTACTTCGGTTGCTTTAACGGATAACTGCGGATCTGCCATAAAAGCGTCAATATATTGACTGATCGCTTGTAATTTAGCGCCGTTGCATTCAATATTTACTGGTAACTGCAAAATGTCTTGTGAGGACAACTTAAGGTTGGCTGCGCTATCTCCGGAGGCGGAATTTTGTTCGCCATCTTGTTCAAAGACTTTAATTATATCAGAAAATAAATAAGTAGGCGACGACGGTTTTTTTGAGCTACGAGCAGCTGATTGTTCTCCTGCCAAAAGCTTGTCTAAGAAAAATGTGTTAATGTTCATTGTGTTACACTTATTATTCTTGACGCCGTCCCTGGCTTAAATTCAGCTAATATTTCAGCTGCTTTTTTCTTTTTCATTGTCAACAGTAAATCTCTGGCTATATTATCGGAGTAACCTTGAATTATTTTAGCCGCTTTTTTTGAATCCATCGTTTCATACAATTTTACAGTGTTTTTTACCCATGCCTGGTAGATTGAATCTTTTTTAGCTTCGGTTTTATCAATAGCAATTTGTTTCGGCGGTTCAATTTTTGCCGCCGCTGTATTAATAGCCGGCGCTTCAATTTTTTTATTTTTTTCTTTAGAAGTTTTTTCACTAACAGCTTTTTTTGCGGCACTGCTGTCTTTAACAGCGGCAATATTCTGATTGATCTTCGTTGAATCAATTTTTTGCGAGGCAGTATCTTTGGGTGCAGAATTTAACTGAGCTGCCTCTTGTGGCTGAATCGCCTGTTGATTTTGCGGTTCTTCGTTCTTTACTTCCGCTACGGCTGTTGATTGGCTAATCGGTGTAAAATCGAATGCGAATATATTTTTGTATGAAGAGTTTAAGAAAATCAGCAGCCCGGTTACAAGAACAAACGCAAGAAGGAATGAAACGATATAAATTATTTTCTCTTTCACTTTTGATTTCCGCTATAATTTCTAATAGCTATTTCGTTAAGATCTTTCAATTCTTGCTTTCTCTCTTCTAAAAGAAAAGCCTCCAATTGATTTTCTTTAAGTATCTCAAATGATCTAACTTCTTTTTTCTTTTCAACAAGCTCAATCTGTTTTTGTTCTTTATTCATTTTTAACATTTCAATTTTTCTTTTAATAGAAAGCGTTTGCTTTTCCAAATGAGAGTCGTACATTTTTGCGCTCCGGAACTCGGAAACTTTTAACGGTTGTTCAATCATCTCTCTTTGTATTTTCAGTCTTTCCTCGGCAATAATTTTTAACTGCCTTTTTAAGTTGTCTATCTCTTTGTTAATTATTGATATTTCTTCTTTAATTTTTTTTTCAAGAATCTCTTTTGCATTCAATAAAGCCGTGAACCTGTAATTAAATTTTGCCATAGTTTATCTACACAATAGATGCTTCTATAATATTGCTCAGTCTTTCCACCGATTCATCATACAAAGCTTTTTCAAAGATTTCCTGTTTAAGAAAACTTCGCAGTTGAGAAATTTTTGAAAGCGCGTGATCAATTTGAGGATTGCTTCCTTTAACATAAGCGCCAATGTTTATCATATCTTCGGCTTCTTTATATGTTGCAATAATTTCATTAAATCTCATAGCACGTTGATAGTGATCGTGGTCTATAATATCCGGCATAACTCTGCTAACGCTTTGAAGTGTATCAATAGCCGGGAACTGACCTCTGTTCGCAAGTTTGCGAGAAAGTACTATGTGTCCGTCAAGAATCGAACGTACCGCATCGGCAATAGGTTCGGTCATATCGTCACCATCAACAAGAACAGTATAAAGACCTGTTATTGAACCTTTCTCTGTATTACCGGCTCTTTCAAGAA
>JAKAMS010000067.1 GCA_021812745.1 Bacteroidota bacterium
TTCCCGCCATCATTAGATCGGTTGCTCTGCGGATTGCATCAACCAATGATTCACGGCAGCCGTACTTGTTATCAAATTTTGATTTTGTAACTGAATCATTAACGTTAAACGCCGGTATAGGAAGTGTCCCTTCTTTAACTCTATCATATAAACGATGAACACCGGTTGTGGTCTCTTCTGAAATTCCTTTGATACCTTTTACGAGTTCCGGAAATTTATCGAGAACCATATTGGTTAAATCACCGCCATCATCCAAAATCATGTTTAATGGTTTTTTATCATCGCCAAAGAATAAAGTTTGTTCAATGCACCAGTCGAATTCTTCGAGGTTCATACCTTTCCAAGCAAAGACCGGTATACCGGCAGCGGCAATTGCGGCTGCGGCATGATCTTGTGTTGAAAAGATATTACAAGAGGACCATCGAACTTCTGCGCCCAGTTCAATTAATGTTTCTATAAGAACTGCCGTTTGAATTGTCATATGAAGACATCCGGCAATTCTTGCATTTTTTAACGGCTTAATTTTTCCATATTGTTTTCTTAAAGACATTAGTCCCGGCATTTCAGCTTCAGCTAATTGAATTTCTTTTCTTCCCCATTCTGCCAATGAAATATCTTTTACTTTATAATCTAAAGATTTTGTTTCGGTTGATTGACTCATTTTACTTCCTTTATTTATTATAAATATTTTTTGAACGTCGGAACAAGATCCAATTGTTCCCAAGTGAAATCTTTATCATTACGACCAAAATGTCCGTAAGCAGAAGTCTTTTGGTAAATTGGTCTGCGTAATTTGAGACGTTCGATAATTCCTCGCGGCGTTAAATCAACTTCTTTTTTGATCATGTTGGCAATTTGTTTGTCGGAAATTTTTCCGGTACCCTTTGTATCAACAAAGATTGAAACCGGCTCTGCGACACCGATTGCATAAGCAACTTGAACAAGACATTCTTTTGCGAGACGGGCTGCAACAACATTCTTGGCAATATGTCTTGCTGCGTATGTTGCACTGCGGTCAACTTTGGAAGGATCTTTGCCGGAGAAAGCTCCGCCGCCGTGAGGAGCCCAGCCGCCGTATGTATCAACAATTATTTTTCTGCCTGTCAAACCGCTGTCGCCGTGAGGTCCGCCAATTTCAAATCTTCCGGTCGGATTTACAAAATATTTTGTTTTGCTGTCCAAATATTTTTCCGGAATAACTTTTTTGATAACGTGTTTGATAACATCTTCTTTAATTTTTTTCTGGCTTACATCACCATCATGCTGAGTTGAAATAACAACAGCGTCAACACGCACCGGTCTATGATTATCGTCGTATTCAATAGTAACTTGCGATTTGGAATCAGGTCTTAAATACGGCATCAATTTTATATTCTTTTTACGGATATCAGCAAGACGTTTCATTAGTTTATGCGCGTATACTATCGGCATCGGCATATATTCCGGAGTTTGATCGCATGCAAATCCAAACATAATTCCTTGGTCGCCTGCACCGCCGGTATCAACTCCCATGGCAATATCCGGAGATTGAGAATGGATTGCATTTAATATACCGCATGAATCAGCATCGAATTTATATTCAGCTTTAGTATAACCAATTTTGCGGATTGTAGTACGGACAACTTCTTGAACATCTATGTAAGCATTTGTTGTAACTTCTCCGCCTACAACAACAAGTCCGGTAGTAACAAAAGTTTCGCACGCTACACGTGCTTTAGGATCTTTGGTAAAAATTGCATCTAATACACCGTCGGAAATCGCATCGCAGACTTTATCGGGATGCCCTTCGGAAACGGATTCTGATGTGAATAGGTAAGACATTTATTCCTCTATTTTGTTTTAATTAAATTCTATTTCGGATGAATCGCCAGTATTCAATTTTTTATAATTACTATTAACTATTGCATTGCTTCCAATTATCGAGTCTTCTAAAATAACTCTTCCGATCTTTGCGCCCGAACTTACAATCGAATTACGAATGATTGCGTCGTTAATCTCACAATTTTCAGAAATTGTTGTGTAAGGACCAATCACCGAATTTTTAATAATTGCACTCTCGGCAATAAATACCGGATCGTTTATAACAACATTATCAATCATTCGATTCGTTCCACGTTTTGTCAACAAATATTTATTTGTTGAAAGAAGTGTTTCGGGTTTTCCGCAATCGTACCATCCTTCAACCGGAAATGTTGTAATCGGTTCCCCCTTCTCTATCATAATTTGAAGAGCATCTGTAAGTTGGTATTCACCCCGTGTTTTGATATCATTTGCAAAGAGCTCATTCAACGATTCTACCAATAACTTTGTGTTGGCTATATAATACAGACCAACAAGAGCAAGATTAGAAATTAGCTGTTTCGGTTTTTCAACCAGCTTAATTATTTCTTCTCCATCGCAAACAGCAACACCAAAACGAGAAGGATCTTCAACTGTTTTTACGCCAAGAGAACTGACTTTTTTTGAAAGAACTGGTTTTAAATCAACATCAAATATTGTATCACCGAGAATAATAAAAATATCTTCGCCGTTAAATGTTGGCACCGCAATCTGAATCGCATGTCCAAGTCCAAGCATCTCTTCTTGATGGATAAAATCGGCTTGAAGTTCCGGATAATTGCTTCCGACATAATCAACAATCTGCTCGCCTAAATATCCGGTTATAAAAGTCGCTTTATTAATTTTTTCATCAAGAAGTTTTTCGATGATATGACCAAGAATTGGTTTACCGCCAACATTGAGTAAAACTTTCGGAAGCGAATATGTATGCGGCTTTAATCTTGTACCAAATCCGGCTGCAGGAATAACGGCTCTCAATATTTCCCTTCTTTATTAAAATAAGCGGTGGCAATTTAATTAATAGACGTACGTTTATCAAACAATGGATCATCATTACAACTTTTAATTGCATTGCTTGGATTTTGAGTTTTGAATTTTCCATTTTGGATATGTAGAAAAAGTTTATCAATTATAATGGCTTAAAATGAAAATCAGCAATAGAATTACAACTCTCTTAGGAATAGAGTATCCCGTCATTCAAGCGGGAATGGTTTGGGTAAGCGGCTGGAAACTGGCTTCTGCGGTATCTGATAACGGAGGACTGGGATTGATAGGCGCGGGTTCGATGAAACCTGATCTTTTACGTGAGCATATTCAAAAATGCAAAGCCGCTACAAATAAGCCATTTGGAATAAACATTCCATTATTGCGGGGTGATGCAGCCGATTTGATTAAGGTTGTTATTGAAGAAAATGTAAAAATTGTTTTTTCATCTGCCGGACATCCCGGAAAATTTATTGATGAATTAAAAAAGAATAATGTTACTGTCGTGCATGTTGTTCCTTCGGTTAAGTTTGCTCTAAAAGCAGAGAGTGTTGGATGCGATGCTATTGTTGGAGAAGGAGTTGAAGCAGGCGGACATAACGGCGCAGATGAGATTACAACTTTTTGTTTGATTCCACAGCTCGTTGATACACTCAAAATTCCCGTTATTGCCGCAGGAGGAATTTCTGATGGCCGCGGGATTCTTGCAGCTTTAGCACTTGGAGCAGAAGGTGTTCAGATAGGTACACGATTCGCCGTTACCGAAGAATCATCCGCTCACTCTAACTACAAACAGAAAGTTATTTCTGCAAAGGATAATGACACAATACTTGTTATGAAAAAAATCGGCGCCGCCCGTATGATTAAAAACGAATTCACTACGGAAGTTTATAAAGCAGAATTAGCCGGTGCGGATGAAAACCGTTTGAAACAATTGCTCGGTGAAAAACGGGAACGCATTGGAATCTTTGAAGGAGATGAAGCAAATGGAATGTTGGAAGCCGGACAAGGCGCAGGATTGATTAAAGAAATTTTGCCAGTTAAAGATTTGATGAAAAAATTGCTAATTGAATTTGACGAAGCTTCAGAATTACTCAAGAAGGTGTGATTGCAAATCCAGTTTACTAATAAATTTTTGTAACCCCAAAATTGAATAGCCTTATTAAGTAGACCTTCTTTATCTATAAATTCTTTCAATGGCACTTTTTGTTATATTTACCACCGTTAATCTGGAAAGGAATTGTTTATGGATTACATATTAATCTCAAAATTACACGCTGTATTTGCAGGAATATGGCTTATAAATCTTCTCACCGATTTTCTTCTAAAGGGATACGTAATTTCCAATAAGAACAAAATTGGAGAGAAAAAGTTCATTCATCTTTATTTAACATTTGCCAATCTGTTCGGGATGATTGGTGCGATTGGTATTTTAATTACCGGAATCATTTTGGTGATGAACAATCCCGCTTACGGGTTTTTCAGTATGAGCTCAAACCACTGGCTTGCAACAAAACAAATATTGATGGTTCTACTTTTAATTATTCTCGGCGGTTTTGTTATTCCGACAGCAAAAAAAGTTAGAGCCGCAATCGGGAAAGATTTGGAAAACCAAAACAAGCTAAGTGATGACGGCTACAAAAACCTTCAAAAACTTTTTAAACTGAATATGACAATCAACGTAATTGTTTTAATTAATTTTCTCCTGGCAATTACGCATAGACTCTTTTGAATATAATAGCAACTCATGAATAAATGCATGAGTTAGAAAAAAATGAAAAAAATTTTAATATTAGGATCTACCGGCTCGATTGGCGTAAACACACTTGAGATAGTGCGTTCATTCCCCGAAGAGTTTGAGATTGTAGGACTAACCGCAAATACTAATATTGAACTGCTTGAAAGACAAATAGAAGAATTTCATCCAAAAGTTGTTGCGGTTAGGGATGAAATAAAATCGAAAGAACTTAGGCAGAAGATAGGAAACAAATGTGAAGTCCTAAACGGAGACGAAGGATTGCTCGAGATAACAAGACGCGGTGATTACAGCATTCTTGTTTCCGCAATGGTTGGATTTGCCGGATTAGCGCCAACTATCGAAGCAATCAAACTGGGAAAAAGAATTGCGCTAGCCAACAAGGAAACGCTTGTTACAGCCGGACAAATTGTGATTGATCTTTGCAAAAAATATGACTCGGAATTAATCCCTATTGATTCGGAACATAGTGCAATCTTTCAATGTTTGAATGGTGAAAAACAAAAAAATATTAACAAAATAATTCTTACGGCATCGGGCGGTCCATTCTTAAACAAGAGTAAAAGCGATCTTGAAAAAGTAACAGTTGAAGATGCTTTAAAACATCCGAACTGGAAGATGGGTAATAAAATTACTATTGATTCTGCCACCATGATGAATAAAGGTCTAGAAGTCATAGAAGCGTTTTGGCTTTTCAAACTGACCAAAGATCAAATTGAAGTGATAATTCATCCTCAATCCATCATTCACTCAATGGTGGAATTCATAGACGGTTCGCTTAAAGCACAGCTTAGTTCGCCTGATATGAAACTCCCGATTATTTATGCGTTGACTTATCCGGAAAGATATTATTTTAAGCATGTTCAAACGGACTTTAGGAAAATAAATCAATTGACGTTTTTTGAGCCGGATTTTGATAAATTTGCATGTCTTAAAATTGCCTACGATGTTATAGCTGAGGGCGGAACGGCTACTTGTATTCTTAACGCAGCGAATGAAGTTGCTGTAGAAAAATTTCTTTCCGGTAAAATTAAATTTATCCAGATACCGGAAATAATAACGGAAGCTCTTAACAAAATTGATAATCATCTTAATGCTGAACTGGATACAATTGTTGAGTGCGATTTTAAAACACGAGAATTTCTAACTAAAAAATATAGCTAAAGGATCGAATGGAATTTCTAAAACACATATTGGATAATGTATTAAACTCTGCGGATTATATTCTCTATTTCATTATCACTATTGGAATATTAGTCTTTGTACATGAGTTTGGACATTTTGCTGCAGCCAAACTTTCCAAAATGCGTGTTGATGTTTTTGCAATTGGGTTCGGACAAAGATTATTCGGCTGGAATAAACTTACGGGATTCACATTCGGCAATCTTCCAAAAGATTTTGACGGACAAGGGAACACAGATTACAGATTATCTTTGCTTCCGCTCGGCGGCTATGTAAAAATTGCCGGTATGGTTGATGAAAGTTTCGATACTAAATTTGCAAACACCGAACCAATGCCATACGAATTTAGAGCTAAAAAAACTTTGCCAAAGCTTTTTGTTATTACCGCCGGCGTATTGATGAACTTAACTCTTACCATTATGATTTTCTGGGGAATTAATTTTTTCCAAGGTAAAATGGTTTATAAATCAACTACAATTGCAAAGATTGAAAAAGGAAGTGTTGCCGAGAAAGTAGGATTTAAATCATACGATAAAATTTTATCCGTTAATAATGTTGCGGTAAAAGACTGGAACGAAGTTTATGAAAATATTTTACTCAACAATCAATCCAAAGATGTTACAGTTAAAGTAGAACGGAACGGCGCAGAAAAAAATATTCCACTCTCCAATAAATTTATAACTGAAAGTTCTCAAAAGAGATTCTTTTTAATCCCATATCCCACTACCCAACCATATATTGTTGAAGTGATAAAAAATTCTCCGGCTGAAGACGCAAATATGAAAGCCGGCGATACTATTCTTTCGATTAATAACGTACACATTAACGATGGTGAACAGATAAATGAAATTGTAACTTCGAATAAGGAAACAAACCTTCCGGTTGTTCTCCTTAGAGGAAAAGATACTGTTCGCACATCAGTTAAACCTGCCGAAGATGGCAAGATTGGTATTAGCCATTCGGTTGCATACACGGGCGAAATTGAATACCGCACTTACAGCTTTTTCAGTTCTGCTTCTCATGCCTTCGGTGATGCCACTCAATATACAGTTCTAACTTTCAGCATGTTGAAAAATGTTATTACCGGAAAAATTGCATTTAAGCAAGCATTCGGCGGACCAATAAAGATTGCTCAGATTGCAGTTAAATCTGCTGATACAGGCATTATTTCGTTTCTGCTTTTCCTAGCGATGTTAAGTTTGAGTTTGGCAATAATTAATATTCTCCCCTTCCCGGTTTTGGATGGAGGACATTTTGTTATTCTTCTTCTCGAAGGAATTTTTAAGAAGGAACTTCCAATTAAAATTAAAATGGTAATTCAGAATATTGGATTTGCACTTCTACTTATTCTGATGGCGTTCATTATCTACAACGATGTAATCAGCATGTAATTTTTATACGCGGCATTCGAGGTTTCAAACTCATGTAAACCTCGAATGTTCAATTCCTTCTACAACTTAAAAACCAGCGATATTGTCAGTTGCACTTTAACAACTTTACCATTCATTCTTCCCGGACGAAATCGTGAACCCATCACCGCGGCAATTGCAGCTTCGTCGCAACCGCTTCCAATTCCTTTTATAATTTCGGCTCTTCTTACCGAACCGGATTCATCAATGAACGCTTTAATAATTACTTTCCCTTCAACTTTATCACGGCGCGCATTTGTCGGGTAAATTATTTTTTTTTGAATTGCTTCAATGCCTCCACTCGGTTCTGGCATCATATCAACGGCAACGTAATATGTCTCATCAACAACTTCTTTCTTCACTTCAACTTTCGGCGGTTCAACTTTTACATCTCCTTGTGTACCGGATTCTTTCGGAACTTCGAACTCGCTGATTTTTTCCCCCTTTTTAGCTGCTACCGGTTTGCCGAAATTCGGTTTAGGTGCATTTATTTTTTCTGTTTGTTCTTCTTTTCTGATAATTGACGGCGGCGGACCGAGCTCTGCATATTTAAGAATTCTGACCTTCATTCCATTCTCCGGTTCATATTGCACTTCCGGCTTAATAATAATGTAAAGAGCAATAACAATGAGATGAAATATTATCGCTGCAATGAAGCCGATGAAATAATTTTTCTTATAGATTTTCTTAAGCTCAAACGCGCCGTATTCGGTATTTGGTTTTTCGGAATTCACTTTTAACTGCAGTCTCTCAAAATTTCCCGACAAAGTTAGAGACGATGAGTTTGATTAGCAATTACAAAACGGTGGATCTTTCATGAATATACTTATCTGTGTTCATCATAATCATCCGCGTTATCTGCGTACAATCTGCTCATGCGTTTAATAGCACACAGATGACACTGATCACGCAGATTTACGCAGATAAAAAAGAATAGGTTAATTACAGTTTTGTAGGAAACTGACCAGGATAAAAAAAAGCGGACCGAAGTCCGCTCATAATATTTTCATTCAAATAGAAATATTTATTTTTCTTTCGCCTTTAAATCATCAACATATTTTTTGATCTCGTTGAGGGTTGTGGCATTAAATTTATAGACCTTGATTCCATTTCTGGCAAGAAAACCGTAAGTAACTTTATTATTTGAAGTTCCTTTATAGACAATAGATTCATCACCAAATGAAATATTTTTACTTAGTTTTTCAAATTTTATTTTTTTCCCAGTCATTTTTTCCGTATCGCCTTCTGACATTTCAGCAAATTCTTTCCATCTATTAAAATTTTCTTTAGCTTTTTCTACAGTCTCGAATAATTCAACTTCCCCCTTCTCAGAATCTCCCAGCATAAATTTATAAGGCAGTACAATCCATACCGCAATAGGATTACCTTTATCCATTGCCGGAGAAAATTTTGATTTCATTGCCGCATCAACAGCAGATTGATTAAGTAATTCTGACTCACTCTTTATTACAACAGCTTTCTTCGGTGTTCCTTCCTTATCAATAAGAACTTTGACAAAGACTTTACCCGTAATTCCAGCTTTCTTAGCTGTTTCAGGATAATCCGGTTTTGCCCCATTAATCATCTCCGGTCCTTTTTCATATTGTATCATTACGTTAGGATCTGGATCTTCATCAGAAATATTCGAAGGGCTTTCTTTCTTATCAAGAGCAAGCTTAAACGCAATCGGAAGAACTACCCAAACTTTTATCGGCTTATCTTTCAACATTGCCGGAGAAAATTTTGCTTTCTTCGCAGCCTTAAGAGCAGATTCATCAATCATATCTTTTACGCCCTGTTCAACTTTCGCTTTGGCAACATTTCCTTTTTCGTCAATCAATAGTTTAAGGTAAACTGTTCCTTCGATACCGGCAAGTTTTGCTAACTTGGGATATTCCGGATTTAATTTAGAAACCAGTTCCGGAGCTTTATCAACTTCTATGAATCCCGATTCATCAACTTTTTGCAATTTTGCTTTTTGCTGGGCGTACAACCCGGCAAAAGAAATTAAAAACAGAATTAAAATTATTTTCGTTTTCATAATTAACCTCACATAGTTGGTCTAACTACAATTTGTTTTGTTCTTAAATATGCACCCGTAACTTCAACAGGGGGAATTGCGTTCATAATTAATTCGAGCTTGTCGTTCTGTTTTTTGACTTCGCGCGTTAAATCAGAAAACTGAACTTTGTAATCTTCCGACCTTGAATAGAAAATGATTGTAAGAATCAAAAGAATAACGGTGATTGAATAAGTAACTGTGTTAAAAACTTTTCTGTATATAAATGTCTCTGTCTGTTTTCCTTCTAACTTTCCGACCGCTCGGAGAATTTTCTCGTCAAGCTTACCCGGGAATTCTTCTACTGAGTTTGTCAAACCGCTTTTAAGCGCGTTTAGCTTTTTAAAATATTCACGTCCTTCTAAATCTTGCGAAAGCATTGTGAACATAATTGGTTCTTTCCCCTTTTCAAGTTCACCATCAAAATAAAGGTCTATCATTGTCTCCATCTCTTTTCTATTCATAATTACCTCTCGTTCAATACTATTTTTGAAAGTTTATGAATTAATTTCTGCCGTGTTTTGTACAACCGGCTTTTGACAAGGTCTTCATCAATTTTCATTACATCGGAAATTTCTTTGTAAGAAAGTCCGCCGTATTCTTTTAATAGAAAAACATCCCGCTGTTCAATTGATATTTTATCAAGCTCATTCATTATCATCTCATTCAATTCTTTCACCTCAAATTCTTCATCTATTTTTACTGAAGAATCGAGCTCAATTTCATCACTATCCATTGCGCCGAATTGATCAACATGTGTACTCTTTGTTCTGTAAAATGTATAGATGGCATTTCGCGTTGCCGTGAAAAGCCAGACATCCACACGTTCAGTGTTCCGGATTTTGTTCATGTGTTCAAAATATTTTATAAAAACATTTTGGATAATATCTTCACAAACCATTTTATCGCCGAGCATTTTACGCG
>JAKAMS010000068.1:0-2568 GCA_021812745.1 Bacteroidota bacterium
TTACAGATATTACCGAAAGTAAACTTGCTGCAGAAAAAATTGAGCAGAGCGAAAAAAGATTCAGATCAATTGTTGAGAATACTGACGCCGGCTATTTCTTTATTGATAAAGACGGCATAATTAAAGACGTAAATGAAGCCTGGATAAAATTATATAAATACGATTCACGTGACGAAATTGTTGGCAAACATTTTACTGTCATACAAAGAATTGACGAATCTGAATCGGCCAAAGTTTTTGTTGACGGAATAATGAACGGTAACAAAGATTTTATGAAAGGTGAATTCAGCAGGAAATGTAAAGACGGCTCTTTCGGTTATCATTCATTCTCTGCAAAACCGGTGAATTATTTAGGCAACGTAATAGGCATAGAAGGATTTATTATAGATATCACCGAGCGCAAACGCGCCGAAGAAGCACTCAAGAAAGCCGAGGCGCTATACCGTGATCTGGTAGAAACCGCTCAGGATCTTATTTGGCAGTGTGATGCGGAAGGAAGATATACTTTTCTCAATCATGCTTGGAAAGAAGTTCTGGGTTATGAAATAGAAGAATTGATTGGGAAAAAATTCGCTGATTTTCAAACTAAAGAATGGGCAGAAAGAGATTTAAAAGAATTTGAGAAACTTCTCAAAGGAAATACTGTCTCCGGATTAGAAACAATTCACATTGCAAAGGACGGAAGAAAAATTAATTTAGTATTCAATGCAAAATTTATTCACGATGACGCAGGAAATATAGTAGGCACAAGAGGAACTGCATTTGACATAACCAAGCGTAAGCGTGCCGAAGAAGCTCTGCGTGAAAGTGAAGAAAGACACCGTACAACTCTATACAGTATTGGCGATGGCGTTATAGCTACCAGTAACCGCGGCTTTATAAACCAAATGAATCCTATTGCAGAAAATTTAACCGGCTGGAGTGAACAAGAAGCAAAGAACAAACCGCTAGAAGAAGTTTTCAAAATAATTAATGAAACAACCCGGAGTTCCGTTGAAAATCCCGTTCATAAAGTTTTAAAAGAAGGTAAAATTGTTGGGCTTGCTAATCACACTCTTCTTATTTCCAAAGACGGAACAGAAATTCCTATTGCAGATAGCGGCGCCCCAATTAGAAATGAGAATGGTGATATTGGCGGTGTGGTTCTAGTTTTCCGCGATCAGTTAAAAGAAAGAGCCGCGCAGAAAATTCTAGAAGAAAGCGAAGCGCAGTTAAGACAATCCCAGCGAGTTGCCCGAATTGGTTATTATATTTTTGAGATTAATTCCGACTCATGGACTAGCTCAGAAATGCTTGATGAACTTTTTGGTATAGATAAAAATTTTAAACGCACGGCAGAAAGCTGGCTCAATCTTGTTCATCCGGAACAACGGGAAGAAATGGCACTCTATCTAACAAACCATATACTCAAAGAAAAAAAGGGATTTAACAAGGAGTATAGAGTTCAAAGAGATAACGATAAGGCAGCATTATGGGTTCACGGTCTTGGCACTCTTGAGTTTGATGAAGATGGCAACCCAATTAAAATGTTCGGAACCATTCAAGACGTAACAGAAACTAAGAAATCACAAAATTTAATTGAGACCTCTCTCAAAGAAAAAGAAATTCTTTTAAAAGAAATTCATCACCGTGTAAAAAATAATTTCCAGAGGATTATCAGCTTAATTGCTTTGCAGACAGAACTCATTGATGACCGAAAGGTTCTTGACATATTTGAAGATCTGCAAAACCGTCTTAGAACTATGTCTTTAATTCACGAACTGATGTACGGCACTGGCGATTTTGTTGGCGTTGATGTTAAAAACTACATAACAAGACTCACAAACTATTTAGTCAAAACATATTCTTCTTCGGGCAACGTAAAATTAAATTTGGATTTAGAAAGCCACAGTCTCGATTTAGATACTATAATTCCTTGCGGATTAATTGCAAACGAAATAGTTACAAACTCTCTTAAATATGCTTTCCCTAATGAAACTGAAGGCACTGTTAACATTTCATTCAAGAAGGTAAACGGTGAATATTGCCTCGAATTTTTCGATAATGGAATAGGCATAAAGAACAAAATTGATTTCGAAAATATAAATTCGCTCGGCTTGCGGCTTGTTGATCTACTTGCAAAACAATTAAGAGGTACGCTGGAAGTCGTTCAACCGGGGAAAGGTTTGCAGTTCATCATAAAGTTCAAAGGAGAATTATAGAACAGAGGAATTAAATTTTAATAGAGTTGTAAAACAAGTTCTATCTCGTTCCTACGGGACAATTTAGAAAAGATATACCAATGTAGAGAAGATATATTTAGAAAATAATTTGTATTGTATATAACTGCTCCGTAGGAGCCAAATATTTATAGTCCTGTTAGGGACGGAATATTCATTGGAGAGATGAATTGGATAAGCCGTTAAATTCAAAAGCAAACATCCTCATTGTGGATGACGATGTTCTTATCGCAGAGAGCAATAAGTTCATTTTGAAAAAAGCCGGCTACAATATTGCCGGAATTGCCTCGGAAGGTTTGCAAGCCATAAAATTGGCAAAAGAAAAACAGCCGGATTTAATTCTTATGGA
>JAKAMS010000068.1:2668-10128 GCA_021812745.1 Bacteroidota bacterium
TTCTTATCGCAGAGAGCAATAAGTTCATTTTGAAAAAAGCCGGCTACAATATTGCCGGAATTGCCTCGGAAGGTTTGCAAGCCATAAAATTGGCAAAAGAAAAACAGCCGGATTTAATTCTTATGGATGTCAATCTTGGCAGTTCTATGGATGGAATTACAGCCGCAGAAGAAATTCAAAAATTTGCCGACATACCGTTTATCTTTCTAACAGCTTATTCTGACAATGCAACTATTGAACGCGCAAAAAAAGTCGGTCCATTCGGCTACCTGATTAAACCGTTCGATAACCGCGAACTACTTGTATCAATAGAGACTTCCCTTTACAAACATTCCTTCGAAAAAAAAGTTAAAGAACAAGAATTGTTATTTAGAACTGTTGCTAATTTTGCTTACGAATGGGAATTTTGGCTTTCACCCGACTTGCAGTTTAAATATTGTTCGCCGTCGTGTAAAAGAATTACCGGTTACAACGCCGAAGAATTCATCACTAATCCCAAATTACTTTTTGATATTGTTCATCCAAATGATCAGGACGAATTTGAAAAATATGTTCAAGATTATTCTTCTGCAGAAAAACGCAGTGAGGCTGTTAATGATTATCAATTTAGAATTATAGATAAGAAAGGCGAAGTAAAATTTATAAGCCATACTTGTATCTCAATTTATGACGATAAAAATAATTACTTGGGACGCCGTATTACAAATGTTGATATTACCGAACGCAAAATAGCCGAGGAACAAATTAAGGAAGCTAATCTCGGTCTCCAATTAGCAATTGAAGGAGGTGACCTTGGTACATTTGACGCTGATATAACAAACGGAAAAGTAAAAGTTAATGACCGTTATCTTACTATGCTGGGTTATTCCCCCGGTGAGATTAAGATTACTTCAAAATTTTGGACAACTCTTATTCACCCGGAAGATTTACCAAAAGTTCTCGACCTCTCAAATAAAATTGAATCCGGTGAAATTAGAGAAATGGAAACTGCATACCGGGTTAAACATAAATCCGGTAATTGGATTTGGATACGTGATAAGGCAAAAGGATTTGAGTACGATTCTAATGGTAGACCAACAAGGTCTGCAGGTACTCACCGCGATATTACTTCCACAAAACAAGCAGAAGAAGCATTGCACCAAAGTGAAGAACGTTTTAAGCAAGTTGCCGATTGTTCCGGAATTTGGGTTTGGGAAGTAGATGCGCAAGGGTTATACACCTATGTAAGCCCAATGGAAGAATATATTCTCGGTTACAAACCGGAAGAGGTTATAGGTAAAAAACATTTTTATGATTTCTTTTCTCCTGATGTAAAAGAGGAACTTATAAAAGCAGCCTTCGAAGTATTTTCAAAAAAAGAATCTTTTAATAATTTCGAAAATCCTAACATTCATAAAGACGGTCGTGTTGTAATTTTAGAAACCACTGGGATACCGATGTTAGATGAGCAGGGCAACCTCATCGGTTATCGTGGTGCGGATAGAGACGTAACAGAAAAAAAACGCGCTGAACAAGCTCTCCGCCAGAGTGAAGAAACTTTCAGAGAACTTTATGAACAATCCCCTGTTGGCTATCAATCCCTTGATGAAGAAGGAAGATTTATTACTGTTAATGATGTATGGATAAATATTCTTGGATACAAAAAAGAAGAAGTCATTGGTAAATGGTTCGGAGATTTTCTTGCACCGGAATATGTAGAACCGTTTAGAGAAAGATTTCCGTTTTTCAAAGCCGAAGGTAAAATTCACAGCGAATTTTATATGATACGGAAAAATGGGGAGCGGGTTTATATTGCTTTCGAAGGAAGAATCGGTTACAAACCAAGCGGTGAATTTAGACAAACTCACTGCGTACTTAGCGATCAAACTGAACGTAAACAGTTTGAAGAATCATTAAAGAAACAGAAGGAAGAGTTTGAAACTATTTTTAATCTTGTTCCGGCTCAAATTTGGTACAAAGATGCTAACAACAATTTCATTAAAGTAAACCGCCAGGTCTGCGAAGATATCGGCTTGCCCAATGATAAAATTGAAGGTCATTCTGCAGAAGAACTATTCCCCTCTTTTGCCAAACAATATTACGAAGACGATCTTGAAGTAATCAATTCCGGCAAACCTAAGCTAGGAATTTCTGAACAAATTAACACTGCTTCTGGAGAAATGAGATGGTTGCATACAGATAAAGTTCCGGTCTTTGGAAAGGATGGTAAAGTAAACGGACTAATTGCTTTTGTTCAGGACGAAACCGAACGGAAAAAAGCAGAAGAAGCTCTTAAGGTAAGTGAACAGAACTACCGCGAAATTTTTAATTCAACTGCTGAAGCTATTTTTATACATGATTCCTACACCGGAGAAATTATTGATGTTAATGATTCTATGCTTAAGATGTACGGATACGAATCCAAAGGTGAAGTGCTGACAAGAAGCATTGGTGATTTAAGTGCTAATCAAAATTTTTACTCAGAGGAAAAGGCACAAGAAAAAATTAAAAAAACTGTTGAAGAAGGTTCGCAAACATTTGAGTGGCTCGCCCGCAGAAAAGATGGCTCTGAATTCTGGATTGAAATGACGTTAAGAAAAACTGAAATAGGCGTCCAGAACAGAATATTAGCGGTTGGAAGAGATATTGACCTCCGTAAAGAATCCGAAAAAACCCTTCGCGAAAATGAAGAAAAATTTAGAGCGCTCTTTGAACAATCGGGAGATTACGCTCTCGTGCTAGAACCAACTGCTGACGGAAGTCTTAACATAGTGGATGCAAATTCCGCTGCTTTACGTGTCCATGGTTACACACGTGAAGAAATAATTAATAGCCCTCTTACGATATTTGATCCTTCCGCCGGAAAATATGATAACGATGAGCGAATAAAAAAATTAATGGATGGAGAAGTCGTACGGTTCGAAACGTATCACATACGAAAAGATGGAACTCAATTTCCGATAGAGGTTATAGCTACAGCTGTAAAAATTGCAGATAAACCATTGATGATCTTTACAACTGAACGGGATATTACTCAACGGAAAAAAGCAGAGATTGCTCTGCGTGAAAACAAAGAGAGATGGGAAAGTCTATTCAACAACAGCCCTAACGCAATTGCTATCTATCAAGCTATAGACGACGGCAATGATTTTCTTTTTACGGATTTCAACTTAACCGCTCAGATTACAGACAAAATAACACATGATGAAGTTGTAGGTAAGCGGATTACAGAATTATTCCCGGGTGCAGAAGGACTTGGTTTTCTTGATATTTTTAGAAAAGTATGGCGAACCGGAAATACAGAATATATCAAATCATCTTATTATAAAGACAATCGTCTTACCGGCTGGCGCGAAAATATTATTTATAAATTAAATACCGGTGAAGTTGTAGCTATCTATAATGACATTACAGAACGGATGGAAGCCGAATTGAAAATCCGCCAGTCCGAACAGAAATTTAAATCCCTTTTTGAAAACGCAGCCGATCCAATTTTACTTGTTGATTTTGAAGGCAATATACTTGACGCAAATCCCGCAACTTGCACTGCCCTAGGTTTTGAATGTGATGAATTGTGCAAAATGAAAACTATTGATCTAAACACTGAAGAATACAAACCACATATCAAAGAACGATTCGAGATTCTTAATCGAGAAGGCAATCTGTTTTTTGAAACTGCTCACCGCGCTAAAAACGGTTCTCTTTTACAATTTGAAATAAGCAGTAAGGTAATTGAATTTGAAGGCAGAAAAGTAATCTTAAGCATTTACAGAGATATTACAGAAAGAAAGCTTATAGAAAAAGCATTAAAAGAAAGAAACGCTTTTATTCAAACTGTTTTAGATAATCTTCCTATTGGCATTGCTTTGAACACCATAGACCGTGGAGACGCATTTTACTTTAATAAAAAATTTGAAGAGATATACGGCTGGTCTGAAGAAGAGATAAAAGATATCTCTAATTTCTTCCAAAAAGTTTATCCCGATGAGAAATACAGGAACGAACTGATAACTAGAATAATGGCTGATATACAATCAGGCGATCCTTCACGGATGCATTGGGAAGATTGCATTGTAACACATCAAGACGGCTCTAAACATTTTGTCAATGCGGTTAATATTCCTTTGTATGATCAGAATACAATGGTCTCAACTGTTTCTGATATTACTGTAATGAAAGAAGCTGAAATTGCTTTAAGAGAAACCGAAGAACGCTTTAGAACTATCTATAATTTTTCTCCAGAAGGAATTTCAATATCGGAGATTGAAACTGGCAAATTGATTGAAGTAAATGAATCATATGTGAAATTATTCGGACACACAAGAGAAGAAATGATAGGAAAAACTTCTTTTGAGATTGGTATTTGGACAAATGAAAATGATAGGAAGAAAATTCTGAACGTTATACTCAGTAATGGCTTTTACGACAATCTTGAGATCGAATTAAAGAGAAAGGATGGTTCAATTATTTACTGTTTGGTATCCGGCAGAACAATTTTCATGCAAGACAAAAAATATATGCTCTCGATGGTAAATGATATTACCGAATTGAAAAACACAGAGAAGGCAATAAAAGAAAGTGAGCAAAAATTCCGAAGCATTTTCGAGAACCATGCGGCTATTAAACTTTTAATTGACCCCGATACCGGAGATATAGTTGACGCGAACAAAGCCGCCGCAAATTATTACGGCTGGACTCTTGACGAATTGAAAAAGATGAACATAACTCAGTTAAATTCTCTCTCTAAAGAAGAAGCAAAAAAAATAATGGATCAAGTAAGAGAACAGGGTAAAAACCGTTTTGAATTACAGCACAGGCTAAAAGACGGCACAATCAGAGATATGGAAATATTCAGCAGTGAAATTGAGATAGGCGGAAAAGATTATATACATTCCATCAATCATGATATTACTGACCGAAAAATTGCCGAAGAAGAATTGAAAAGATTTTTTAACCTCGTTCCGGACATGGTTTGTATAGCTTCTGAAGACGGAAAATTTGAAAGTCTAAACAGTGCTTGGGAAATTTCCCTCGGTTATTCTAAAGAGGAAATGCTTTCTAAACAGTTTACAGATTTTATCCATCCCGATGATGTTGGACCAACATTGCGAGAAGTAGAAAAACAAATTTCCGGCAAACCAACAATAAATTTCATCAACCGATACCGCACCAAAAACGGCGAGTATAAAGAACTCGATTGGGTTGCAAGTCCTTCTCCTGATGGCAAGAAATTATATGCCGCCGCCAGAGACATTACCGAACGAATAATAACAGAGAATAAACTGAAAGAATATCAGAATCATCTTGAAGAATTAGTTGAAACAAGAACAGAAGAATTAGACAAACTGAATGTTGATTTGAAAGAACAACTTCAGAAAGAGAAAGAACTTGAAATGATGCTGAGGAAATCTCTTGGTAAAGAGAAAGAATTAAATGAACTTAAGACAAGGTTTATTTCTACAGCTTCTCACGAGTTTAGAACGCCGCTTACTACTGTTCTCGTTTCTACAGAAATGATTCAGCGTTACGGTAAAAAATGGAGTGAAGAAAAGTATAGCGAGTATATTAACAAAATAAAAAAATCTGTAAGCTATTTAACTAAACTTATGGATGATGTTCTTACTATCAGCCGTTCCGAAAGCGGTAAGATTCTGTTCAATCCGGACATGGTTAATCTCTATAAATTATGCACAGAGATAATAGAAGAAACAAGATCCAATACAAACTTGCAGCATGATTTTGTATTTAATTTCTCAATGAGAAAAATAAAATACCATCTGGATCCGAATCTGATAAAATTCATCTTGACAAATCTCCTTTCTAACGCATTTAAGTATTCACCGGAAGGAGGAAAAATTGAACTTTCCGTTTCATCTAAGAAAGATCACATAGAGATAACTGTTACGGATGAAGGAATTGGAATACCTGCCGAAGATATGATACACTTGTTTGAACCGTTTCACCGCTCTGCCAATACTGTTGAAATACCCGGGACAGGTTTAGGACTTTTAATTGTAAAGCATGCCATTGAACTGCATAAGGGTAAAATAACCGTTAAATCTATACTTGGGAAAGGAACAACGTTTACAGTTGATATTCCTAAGAGGAAAAAATGAAAAAAATATTGGTTATAGAAGACGAGAAAGATATCCGGGAGGTTATCAATACCTTACTAACAGAAGAAGGTTACACGGTTTATTCTGCTAAGAACGGAAAAGATGGAATTGAACTAGCAAAGAATGAGATTCCAAACTTGATAATTTGTGATATAATGATGCCCGGCATAGACGGGTACACAGTTCTAAAAGAGTTGTCTAAAAACAGTAATACTAAATCAATTCCGTTTATTTTTCTAACCGCTAAAGTTGAAAGAAGAGATTTACGCTTTGGGATGGAACTTGGCGCAGATGATTATTTATTCAAACCGTTCAAATCGGAAGAGTTGCTTAAATCAATCTCTTCCCGTCTAAGCAAAATTGAAACATTGAAAGCTGAGTTTACCAAAACAAAAGAAGATTCTACACCAAATAAATTTACAATTAATGATAAAATTTTTATTCACGCTAACGGCAGCCCTCATCTTATAAGAATTAATGAGATATTATTTATTGCCGCAGAAAGACAATACTCTTCAATAAAACTTCTTGATGGAAAATCATATTTGCTAAGAAAGTCCGTTACCAAATGGGAAGAACTTCTCCCATGTAAAAACTTTTTGCGGATACACCGTTCTACAATCATTAACATAGATTATTTAGTAAAGATGGAAAAATGGTATAACTCAAGTTTTTTGGTGCATCTTAAAAATGTTACGGAGCCGTTTGAAATAAGTAAAAGATACGCAACTAAACTACGCCAGAATACCGCTTAACAATTCTTAATCATGATCATGCTCTTGTCATACTAGACTTATTTATTTTATTTGTAGGGATCGGTCTATGACCGATCCGGAAGCCAGCATTTTGTGGAGTTTCAAAACCATTCCCTACAAAAAATGTGTTTGTTCTTGCAAATGATAAAAGTAAAGACGTCCCATGGGACGTCTCTACGAAAAATATATTTTTCATTATTCTTATAATATTTTCATTTCTCCACACCACCCCCGTTGAAACAATTTTAATCCGTTTGAAACATTTTCATTAATAAGTCTCCTTTTGGCTACGAATATTAATCATACAATTAACGGAGAAATCTATGAAAACAATTCTTGTCGTTGAAGATGAGATGGATATAAGGGTGAGCTTGCAAGATATACTTGAGAATGAAGGGTTTAACGTTTTAACTGCCGCAAACGGCAAGGAAGGGTTGGAACTTTCTATTTCAAAAGAGCCGGATCTTATTTTAAGTGATATTCTGATGCCCCAGATGAACGGTTATGAATTGCTAAAAAGACTTCAAGAGAATCCTATTACAGCCGCTACCCCGTTCATTTTTCTTACAGCTAAGGTTGATGCGCACGATTTTAGAAAAGGAATGATTTC
>JAKAMS010000069.1 GCA_021812745.1 Bacteroidota bacterium
ATGACAAATATGTTGAGCCGTTAACACCTTTAACTTTTTTACCAAACTCAAATGATAAATTTATTTGGCAATCACAGAGAAACGGTTATAATCATCTTTACCTCTATGACACAGAAGGAAATTTGATCCGTCAAGTAACTGACGGCAAATGGGTTGTTCTTTCACTTAATGGTTTTGATAAATCCGGTAGAAATGTTTTTATCTATTCAACAAAAGATTCTCCGTTGGAAAGACATTATTACCGCGTTAATCTTGAAAATGGAAAAATGGATAATCTTACGAAAGAACCAGGAGTACATTCTGTATTGGCAAACTCAAGTTCAGATTATTTTATTGATTCATACACAAACGCTACAACTCCTCGTATCTTAAATCTTGTTGATAAAAAAGGGGTACAAATTAGAAACCTTCTCATTGCCGATAACCCTCTCAAAGATTTTAAACTTGGTGAGACAAAAATATTCAATATTAAAAATGAAGAAGGAATTGAATTATTCTGCAGAATGATTACACCGCCAAATTTCGATCAAACAAAAAAATATCCGGTGATAGTTTACGTTTACGGTGGTCCGCATGACCAAGAGATAACAAATAGTTTTGGCGCCGGCAGATATTTTCTCTGGTTCTATATGATGGCTCAAAAAGGTTATATCATTTTCACTCTTGATAACCGCGGTTCTGCTAATAGAGGTATTGAATTTGAACAGGCAACTTTCCGTCATCTTGGAACTGTGGAAGTAAAAGACCAAATGACCGGCGTAAATTATCTAAAGTCACTCCCCTACGTTGACGGAAACCGTTTTGGAGTCTATGGATGGAGCTTTGGCGGATTTATGACAACATCATTGATGTTGAGAACAAATAACGCGTTCAAAGTTGGTGCATGCGGTGGCGCGGTTATAGACTGGAAATTCTACGAGGTTATGTATGGAGAACGATATATGGATACTCCTCAGTCAAATCCGGAAGGATATAAAGAAGCAAGTCTATTGAACTATGTTGATAACTTAAAAGGGAAATTGTTATTAGTTCATGGAACAAGCGATCCAACTGTAGTTTGGCAGAATACACTATCATTTGCAAAGAAATGCGCTGAATTAAATAAACCTTTGGATTACTTTCCATATGTAGGACAACCTCATGGAGTAGGAGGAAGAGACGCATTGCAACTCTATAACAAAATCACCAACTACTTCTTGGATAATTTGTGATCTGTATACTTAATAAGCTGGCAGAGAGTTAAAAATGCTCTCTGCCAGTTTCAACTCTACAATAAAATAGTTATTTTCATGACAATTAAAATAAAATTGAAAAACAGAGAAATAGATTGACTGAAAGCACACTAGAATTACTTGATAAAATTAATGAACTACATGAATACGCTCGGCGCGGAGATGAATTTTTACCTGATGAGATATGTAATTTTCTTGTAAAAGATTTTGATTTGAATGCTGTTGTTCTTTTCAAGATTAATGAAAGCGGTTCATTAGAAGTAGTCGGAAAATCCTCAAAAGTTAGAAAAACACACCGCAGCGGTTCCATTTTTAAATGCGAAGCATGTAAATTAATCAGCAATAAAAACACCAAACCCGCACTAAATTTTGATACAAAATGCGGCGTTCAAATTTCGGAGAACATACTTTTCGAAGCATGCCTTCAAATCGATATTTCTGCCGATTCAAAAATGTTGATAAAAGTTGCTTGGAAATCCGCACACTCTCAAAGTGATATTGACACAATAGAAAAAATTCTGCGTTTAATTTCTTCCGTATTAATGATTTGGGTTGAAAAACAAAATAAAACCAGCAACAATGATAGTTACATTTCTAAAATCGTGGCTGAAACTTCTAATGAACTTAAATCCGGGTCTAATTCTATCATTGGTCTTACCACTATACTTGCAAACCAAAATTTAAATTCATCTCAAGTTGAATACATATCAAGTATTAAAAAAAATGCCCAGAATGTTTTACTCAACATAAACGATTTGAGTGAACTTTCGAGAATAGAATTAAGAAATGTTACAAAAAACATAAAAAAAATTGATATAAGCGTATTTATAAAAGATATTATAAATATTTTCGAAAGCCGGATTGGAAATAGGGATGTAAAATTTGTGTTTTCTTTCGATAATAAACTAACTAATCCGGTTAGTTTAGATGATCAGAAGCTTAGATACGTAATAAGCACACTATTGTTTGTCTCAACTACTTTAACGTTGCATGGCGAAATTGAAATAAATGTTTCAGTTACAAATGATGGTAAGATAAAGTTTCTGATTTCTGATTCAGGTAAAACATTTGACAGTGAAACAATTGAAAGGATTTTTGAACCTTTTGTACTGTCAAAAATGGAAGATTTTAAAAATTCTTCTATAACCGGACTCAGTTTTACATTAGTAAAAAAATATATTGATTACTTAGGCGGGGAAATTTCGGCCTCAAGTACTGCTGGAAAAGGTAATTCTTTTACATTCACCATTAGTGGAGAAATGATGTCGAATTTAGAAAATACTATCTCTCAATTACCAAAGCCAACTACTAAGAACCGCGTTCTTGTAATTGAAGATGATTATGCAACATCAAAGCTTCTTAACAATTATCTGACGAAGTGGGGCTACGACCCGATAATTGTAAGTTCAGAAGAACAAGCTTTCAATTTGATAAATAACGAGCAGCTACTCGCAATTATTCTTGATATTGAACTTCCTAACATTAATGGTCTTGAGCTTCTCAAGAGAATTCATGAACACCATAATGTAAAAAACACGCCGGTAATAGTCTGTTCTGTTGAACCTGAACAGCAAAAAGCTTTTATGATGGGAGCTGTTGAATATTTTATTAAACCAATCAATTACAATTACCTTGTTGAAGTCCTTACTAATTACAAACTCAGGAAGAACTCTAAAATACTATGTGTTGATGATGATCTGCCAACACTAAATTTAGTAAAGCAGGCAATTGAATCAGTTGGTTTTATAGCAATTGCAGAAAATATCTCCGCTAATGTGATGGATTCAATCAAAGATAAAGACATTGACCTTGCAATTGTTGATCTTGATATGCCCTACCCTAACGGTTTTGAACTTATAAAATTAATTAAGTCCGAGAAAAAATTTGCCAACCTCCCTATTATTATTTATACCGGGAAAGAAAATTATAAAGAAGACCTTTTTAAGATAGAGGGATTGTTCGAAGAACTTTTAGACAAGCGTTCAACCAACATAGAAGACCTTGCAGACACAATCAGTTCAATGATCAACCGCTATGAAACTCCGCCGCCTCAAGAAGAAGTAATGGCTAAAGATAACGTAATTAAGATTTTACTGGCTGAAGATTACAAACATTCGCAGATAATTGTAACACGTCTTCTAAAGAAAAATGGTTTTGAAAATATTGTTGTGGTTGAAAACGGTGAAGATGCGGTTAAAATGGCAAGAGAAGAAAAGTTTGATCTAATCTTGATGGATATGCAGATGCCGGTTATGAATGGATTTGAAGCCACTGAAAAAATTAGAGAGCTATTAGAATATAGAGACGTTCCAGTCATAGCATTAACCGCTTTTGCTATGAAAGGTGACCGCGAAAAATGCTTAGAAGTTGGCGCAACAGATTATATTCCTAAACCGATTGACTCTAAAGAATTTATAGAAAAAGTTAAATACTATACACAGACTCTTGCATGAATTGATACATCTATTCAATAATTGTTTTGCACAAAAAGTCCCGCATTAACGGGACTTTTTATTTTAGCAGAATCCAAAATCAAGTTTTCCTATATTTGCATAAGACAAAATTAATCATGGAGTTATTTTTGGAAAACATTCGCGTACGTTTCGCACCAAGTCCTACCGGCTATTTGCATGTAGGAGGATTGCGGACTGCTTTATATAATTACCTTTTTGCCCGAAGAAACAATGGTAAGTTTATTCTAAGAATTGAAGATACAGACCGTAACCGCTTTGTTGAAGGTGCTGTTGAAAATTTAATTGAAGCACTCAAATGGTGCGGTTTAGAATTTGACGAAGGTCCTGAGGTCGGCGGTTCTTTCGGTCCATACATGCAATCGCAAAGGCTTGATATTTATCAAAAGTATATTCAAGAGTTGATATCAAATGGACATGCATATTATTGCTTTTGTTCACCACAGCGTCTTGAAGAATTGAAAGAAGAACAGCAGAGACAGAAACTACCTCAAGCCAAGTACGATAAACATTGTCTTACTCTAAGCAAAAAAGAAGTTGAAGAAAAATTAGCCAACAAAGATCCGTTTGTGATAAGACTAAATGTTGAACCGAATCATAGAATTATTTTTGATGATATTGTTAGAGGAAAAGTTGAATTCGACAGCAATAATGTTGATGACCAGGTTTTAATTAAGAGTGATGGATACCCGACTTATCACCTCGCAAATGTAGTAGATGATCACTTAATGCAGATTAGCCACGTTATCCGCGGCGAAGAATGGCTCTCATCTACTCCTAAACATGTTTTGTTATACGATTCATTTAAGTGGGAAAGACCAATATTTGCTCATCTCCCTTTATTGTTGAACCCTGATCGTTCAAAACTTAGTAAAAGACAAGGCGATGTTGCAGTTGAAGATTACCGAACAAAAGGATTTTTAAAAGAAGCGCTTGTAAACTTTGTTGCTTTACTTGGCTGGAATGCCGGCGATGACCAAGAATTTTATTATATGAATGAATTGATAGAAAAATTTACTCTCGAGCGGGTTAACAAATCCGGTGCTGTATTTGATCTGGAAAAATTGAATTGGCTGAATGCGGAACATCTACGTAAAAAAACTAACGAAGAACTTTTTATTTTGCTCAAGCAAGAAATTCTCAATTCTCAATTAACAATTAACAATTACAACGATTCATACTTGCTAAGTGTTATTGCCGCAATGAAAGAACGTGTAGCGTTTGTCCATGAATATTTGACAAAATCACCATATTTTTTTGAAGCCCCAAAAGAATATGAAGAGACCGCAGTACAAAAGAATTGGAAACAAGAAACTCCTGCCCAGCTTCAGAAATTATCAGATGAATTTAGCATACTTGTGAATCCGGCAAAAGAAGATTACGAGCATGCTCTTCATAAAGTTGCTGAAGAGTTAAATGTTGGTAAAGGGAAACTAATTCATCCGCTGCGTCTGGCTGTTTCTGGTATGAGTACCGGTCCGGGTGTATTTGATATTGTTGTTATTCTTGGAAAAGAGGAAACAATTTCGAGAATTAAGAATGCTTTGGAGAAAATTAAAATTTCCTAAGAAGCATCTCTAATTTTTAACGGATAACTTGCTGTAAATGTGGTTCCCTCCTCTTTCGAGGATGTGAAAGTGATAGTACCGTTTAAATACATTTCAGTTAAAAATTTCATACTGTATAAACCTAAACCACGCCCGGCTCCCTTGGTAGATACAGAGCGGTTAAAAAGTTGTGACTGAATGTCTTTTGGTATAAATGAAGAATTATGCACGCTGAATATTACCATATTGTTCTTTAATCCGCAGTACAGATTAATCGTATCAATTTCATCCGAAGCTTCGATGGCATTTTTAAGCATATTGTTTAAGACTCTTCCTAAAAGTGTTTCATCACTTTCAAAATAAATGTTCTCGCTATTAGGTAAAATGTTGATCGCCTTTTTGTCCAACAAATCAGCTCGGTTGAAATAGTTACAAATGCTCTCAAAAAAGTCTAAAGATCCTATCTCTGAGATTCTTAGATTAATTTTACTTTTATCTGATGTAAGAAGATGTTTATGAGTTCTTATCTCATCAACAATTCTGCTTGAAATGCTGGCAACAATCTCTAAATATTGTTTTGTTTCGGTATTCTTAATGCTTTCTGTATCTATCAGTTCAATGAAATTATTTAGATTGCCGGCAGTATTAATAATATCATGAAAAAATATCCGTTCTATCTGCTTGCGTTCAGTAATATCCTCAAATATTCCCACGCCGCCATTTATTATTCCATCTTCTAGAATAATGGGGGCGAAGTTAACCCGTACCGGTGTTATCTTACCGGAAATTTTGGAAACTATATCTCCTTCATAATGCCCGGCTGTACCTGAGAGAGCGCTTTGAATTGCAGAAACAAGGTGGCTATCTATTACATCTGTCAGAGATTCTCCAATTATTTTGTCCTTTTCTAAATCTATGATGGAAATAAAATTGTCGTTACAGGTTGTAATCTTACCGTGTGAATCGAAATGCAAAATTCCCAACGGAACATTTGAAAACAACAATCTGTACTTCTCTTCGCTTTCACGCAGTGCATCACGCGTTAATTTTAAGTCAGAAATTAGTTGAGCAATTGTATCAAGTTCTTCAATAGTTTCAGGATTTAATTCGATATCTGAATTGATAATTTCTTTGACATTAGCGGAAGTTATCTTCCCCAAAGATTTATTAAGCATAATATTTTTTATTAATTATAAAAATGATACGGTGCCGTTCATGTATCCTTATTTAATTTGTCTTACCCCAGCTATCTTTCAATGTAACAGTTCTGTTAAATACTAATTTATCGTTAGTAGTATATTTTGTATCAACACAAAAATATCCATGCCGTTCAAATTGAAATCTGCTTCCGCGTTTAGAGTCTTTCAAAAATGGTTCGATCAAAGCATTGTCTAAAATTTCCAACGAATTAGGGTTTAGAAATTCTAAAAACCCTTTTTCTTTATCTGCATCTGGCGCTTCTACAGTAAAGAGGCGGTCGTATAAACGAATCTCAGCTTTAAGAGCGTGCTTTGCCGAAATCCAATGAATAGTTCCCTTCACTTTCTTTTTGCTGGTTCCGGTTCCGCTTCTTGTTTCGGGATCATAAGTACAGCGCAGTTCTACAACTTCCCCTTTATCATTCTTAATAACTTCTTCGCATTTTATTATGTAAGCGTAACGTAAACGCACTTCTCCGCCCGGTACTAAACGATGAAATCCTTTAGGCGGATTTTCCATAAAGTCTGTCTGCTCAATATAAATTTCATTTGTAAATGGAATCTTACGCGTTCCCATTGACTGATCTTCAGGGTTATTAACTCCTTCAAGATCTTCTTCACCAACATAATTTGTTATAACTACTTTTAATGGTCTCAGGACAGCCATAGCACGCTGAGCATGCTTGTTTAAGTCGTCCCTTATGGCGTATTCAAGCAGAGCAATATCGGTGAGAGCATCACGCTTAGCTACTCCTATAATCTCAGCAAAATTTCTAATTGATTCAGGCGTATATCCTCTTCTTCTGAATCCGCTAACAGTTGGCATTCGCGGATCATCCCAGCCGTCAACATAATTTTCTTTTACAAGCTGCAAAAGTTTTCTTTTACTCATAACAGTATAGCTGAGATTTAACCGCGCAAATTCAACCTGTTGAGGATGATGAATTCCAAGTTCATTGAGGAACCAATCGTATAACGGTCTATGGTTTTCAAATTCTAGTGTACATATAGAGTGAGTTATACCTTCTATTGAATCTTCCAATCCATGTGCCCAATCGTATGTGGGATAAATACACCACTTGTTCCCCTGGCGATGATGTTCATCGTGGACAATGCGGTACATGATCGGGTCGCGCATATTGAAATTTGGAGAAGCCATATCAATTTTTGCACGTAAAGTTTTAGAACCGTTTAAAAATTCTCCTTTACGCATCCGTTCAAATAGATCTAGATTTTCATCAACACTTCTATTACGGTATGGAGATTCTTTACCAGGTTCAGTTAAATTTCCCCGTGTAGAACGGATTTCGTCAGCGTTAAGATCATCAACGTAAGCTTTTCCTTTTCTGATTAATTCAACAGCCCATTGATACATCCGCTCGAAATAATCGGAAGCAAAGAGAATTCTATCTTCAAAATCGCCGCCAAGCCATTTTACATCTTCAATTATAGAATCCACATATTCCTGTTCTTCTTTTTCCGGATTCGTATCATCAAATCTAAGATTAAATTTGCCGCTGTAGTCACGGGCGATCCCGTAATTCAAACAAATGGATTTAGCGTGACCAATATGAAGATAACCGTTCGGTTCAGGCGGAAAACGTGTGTGAACTTTACTGCCCCATTTATTTGTTTTCAAATCTTCATCAATAATCTCATAAATGAAATTTTTTGATTTTGTTGATTCTGTCGGATTGTCATTAACGTTATTGGGATTGCTCATACCTTCTCTAAAATAATTTCAGTGCAAAATTACATAATTAGTTATCAGTGCTCAAATAATTAAATCTAATTGAGTAAATAAATGAATTGCTTATGATTTGGAAGAAACAATGATTTATTAGTAAATATTTCAGCACTTCTGAAAAGAGAAATAAATTAAATATTTTTTTGAAGGTGGGCTATTCTAATTATAGAAGCAATAGTAAAAAAAGGCTGATTCCGTTTTAGAATCAACCTATTTTGTACCGGAGGCCGGACTCGAACCGGCTAATGAATAGCCCTACAGCAGCCAACGGGGTTACCACTTTCCTAGGAACTGTTAGAGCAATTATATGTACTAGTCACTATATAATCTTCCTTCCTCCTTTGATCCAAATATACTTTTTACGAACTAAAAAGTGGATCACTTTGAGGGGGCAGGTCAGCGTATAGAATAGAAAATAAAAAAACAGCACTCAATTAGCGATTTTGAGAAAACATCAAGAGTTTCAACGTTTTATTAACTCAATTTGTGAGTAAAATGAAGTTGCTCAATCATGCTTTTTCTAGAGATCCTATAATACCTTTAATCTGCTCAAGTGCATCCTCAAGATTATCTGCAATCTCTTGTGCTAATATTTCTGGCGCTGGCAGATTTGCTGAGTCTTCTATGCTGTCATCTTTCAGCCAAAAGATGTCTAAACTGGTCTTATCACGTTTAATTATCTCATCATATGTAAACTTCCTGAATCGCTCGGACTCTAAACGCTCATGTCTATTCGTGGGATTATAGCTAGTGATAAAATCCTGTAAGTCACTGAACTTTAGTGTTTTTTCTTTCAAGGTGAAGTGTAGATTCGTTCTCATATCGTAAATCCATAAACTTTTAGTCCACGGCTTTTCGCTGGCTGGTTTCTTATCAAAGAAGATTACATTAGCTTTTACACCCTGAGCATAGAATATACCTGTAGGCAATCTCAATAGAGTATGAACATCACATTCATGGAGTAATTTCTTACGGACAGTTTCACCAGCGCCTCCCTCGAATAAAACATTATCCGGAACTACAACTGCTGCTTTGCCATTTATTTTTAGCAAGCTCTTAATATGCTGGACAAAGTTTAACTGTTTATTGGAAGTAGTAGCCCAGAAATCGTTGCGCTCATACATTATTGATTCTTTATCAGCTTTCCCTTCTTCATTTATTATTGTAATGCTACTCTTCTTTCCAAATGGTGGATTGGTTAGTACATAGTCGAAATTCTCAGATGGTGGAGAAGCTAAACTATCTGATACTGCTATTGGACTGTCTTCCCCACCTATTCCATGCAAGAATAGATTCATCACACACAGACGAGCTGCACTATCCACAATCTCCCAACCTTTGAATGTATTGAGTTTGAGGAAGCTGAGTTGGTCCTTGTCAAGTTTGCAATTGTGTTTCAAATAGTCATGTGCTGCTAAGAAAAAACCACCAGTACCGCATGCTGGATCGCATATCGTACTATTTGGTTGCAAGTTCATAACAGTTACCATGCCTTTGATAAGAGCTCTGGGAGTGAAATATTGACCTGCACCACTTTTAATATCTTCTGCATTCTTCTCTAGCAACCCTTCATAAATCTCCCCTTTCAGATCTACATCTAAACCAGACCAAGTTTCTTCATCAATCAGTTTGATAAGTCGTTTGAGTTTAGCTGGATCTTGAATTTTATTCTGTGACTTTCGAAAGATAACACCTAACATTCCTTTAGACTTACCAAGATTTTCAAGCGTATGACGGTAATGCAATTCCAGATCATCACCATCTTGGGAAGCCAGAGTATTCCAATCAAATTCTGTTGGAATTATTGGTGCTCTTTTATACGGCGGCTTAGTAAGTTCATCTGCCATCTTTAAGAATAGCAAATATGTAAGCTGTTCAACATAATCACCATAGCTTACACCATCATCTCGTAGAACGTTACAATAGTTCCA
>JAKAMS010000070.1 GCA_021812745.1 Bacteroidota bacterium
CTATCTGACGGTTGCGTAAACTATATATACTTTGCTCAGAAACAATTCCCATAAAATTTCTTTTTTCAGCTTTGTAAAATGATTCAGCAATATTCCACGCAGCAAAGTTACTGCTGCCCACATAAATTATTTTACCTTCTTTAACCAATTGTTCCATCGCTTGAAAAATTTCTTCCCATGGTGTATTGCGGTCAATGTGGTGCATCTGGTAAAGATCAATATGGTCTGTCTTCATTCTTTTTAAGCTTTCATCGCAAGCTTTGCGAATATGATAGGCAGATAATTTTGATTCATTCGGCGCTGTTCCCATATTTCCATAAACTTTTGTCGCAAGAACAATTTTATCGCGCCGGGCTTTATCTTCCGAAAGCCAATTACCAATTATTTTTTCCGTATTACCAACGCCTCCGGCATCCCACATGGCGCCGTAAACATTAGCCGTATCAATAAAATTGATTCCGTGTTCTAGTGCACGGTTTAAGATTTTAAAACTATCCGGCTCGGTTGTATAAGGTCCAAAGTTCATTGTTCCGAGACAAAGTTTGCTAACTTTTAATCCGGTTCTGCCAAGATGTGTATATTCCATTTTCTTTTTCCTTTCTATAATGAATTTTGCGCGCTAAATCTACAAAAGAAACCGCCGAATGGTCAAACAACATAAATAGTTTTCAACATACTATACTTTAATGTAATGCTTGAATTTAGCCTGAGCTTGTTTTTTAATGGTGGCTTTAAAAAGACGAATAAGGATTTTCGCATCTCATTGAATTCTTAAATGTGACTCAGCACACGGTAGATTGTTTTGTGATGTCTTAATCATTGACATATTTATTCCAAGGATTATATTTGCATTGTGGTTTTAGAATGAACAAAGGGGGAAGTTCTCGGCTGGGCTTCCCTTTTTGAAATTGACAGAAAGGATTTTGCAAATGACTTTGTCAGCGATAGTTTACTCATCAGTTAGTATTTTTTTCTCTCTCTGTTTTATCATTATTATTTCTACATATATCATTAGCAGAACCAAGAAAGAGAAAAAAAATTATTCCGGCTATTCCTCAAGAAATTACAATTCATATTAATAACCAATACTGTAAGAGAAGTTAAGAGAAAGCTCTCGTTTCACTACTGCTTATCTATTAAGAATTTTTCCGTTCGACTGTTTTATTTGCATCAACAATATTTCATTTCCGCGAAATGGATTTTTTTATCATTAAGTATTAGCAAACTTTTTTATTTCAATAAAAGTTGAAATCTTACTTTAAAACAACGAAATTTTGATTAACCTATTTGGGGCTGTAGCTCAGTTGGGAGAGCACTTCGTTCGCAACGAAGGGGTCGAGGGTTCGAATCCCTTCAGCTCCACATCTTCTCATCTCACTTTAATTAATAAGTTAAAATTGTTAAGGAGAAAAGCATGGATACTATTGATAACTTAAATCCCAATCCGAGTTCAACAGATATTAATCCGCCCTCAATGTTTCAATACAATTTTGAGAAGATGACAAACGACATGAGATTTGTGGGAATGTTCGCAATTATTTACGGCGCCATAACGTGTATATCAATAATCGGCGCTTTGCTCGGTGTTCCGATTATTTTTGTTGGTTTACGAATGAGGGAAGCTGCAGATCAATTTTCTAATTTTAGAATAACAAACAGCGCCGCGGCTATGCACGCGGGTTTTGAACTTCAAGGAAGATTCTTCCATATTCTCAAAATCCTTCTCATCGTTCAAATTGTTCTAATTATATTAAGCGTTGTATTTATGATTCTTTTTATAGCGTATTTTATGAGTTTGTTCTCACAGTATTCTATTCCTTCATAGAAAGCTTCTAGTGAATCAAGAAAATCTTTTATCCGAGAAGAAAAAAAAAATTATATAAGTGGGCATTGCGGCTAGCAATGTTCACGGTTTTCTATAACCTTGTGGAAGGATTATTTTCGGTTTACTTTGGAGTAAAAGACGAAACTCTTTCTTTGCTCGGATTCGGCGTTGATTCATTTGTTGAAGTAATTTCCGGAATTGGTATCTGGCATATGCTTTCCAGAATCAAAGCGTTAGGATCGGAGCGTGATGAGTTTGAAAAAAATGCACTTAGAATTACCGGAATCTCTTTCTATATTTTAACTATCGGATTAATCGTCTCGTCTGTAATAAATGCAGCAGCAAATCATAAACCGGAAACAACTTTTTGGGGCACAGTTATTTCGCTTATCTCAATTTCCACTATGGGTTTGCTAATTTATTACAAAATGAAAGTTGGTAAAGCTCTCGGTTCACGGGCAATTATTGCTGATGCAAAATGCACAAAGACTTGTCTCTATCTTTCAATTATTTTACTTGCCGCAAGTATTGGATATGAATTATCCGGCTTTGGCACATTTGATTCTTTAGGTGCATTATTAATTGCTTACTTTTCATTTAAGGAAGGGAAAGAGGCGTTAGAAAAAGCGAAGACGGGAAAAGAATGCGGATGCGAGGACAATCATTGCAAAGAAAAAATATAAGGGCTCTCCGCTCCGAAGAATGATGAGCCCTTAATCTTGAATCAATCAAACAATTTTTCTAACTCTTGATATTTATAGTGAACACCATCAACGGCATTTGTAATTTCTTTTTTATCACTCGTCATCGCAACAACTTTATTCAACTTCTGGACAGCATCGTTTAATTCATTTCTTGCTTTGTCAAATTTTTCTTGTTTTGATTCTAAACGCTTTGTTAATTTTGCCGCCATCAAGTCTGTCATTTTGTTTTTAAGTACAGACGCTGAAGTTTTAACTTTCTCTAAATCAAACTCCGAAGAGGAATAGTAATGATACATCATATAAAGTTCCTGGTGAAAAGCATCAACCTCTTTCAACACCGGCTTTACAATCCTCCCAAGAGCTTCATAATCGGCATGCATTTTTTCTGCTGCGTCTAAAAAAGCTTGGGCATTATCTTTGCCCGCAGCGTCTTTGTATGCGGCTACAGAAGCACTAAACTTTTTTAATCCTTCGTCCCATTTGGCTTTCTTGTCGCGTAATATTCCAGGCAGTTCAGCCGACTTAACTTTATCATACGCTTTTTCAACATCCGGCAAAAGTTGTTTTAGAAGTTGAATGTTTTTTTCTGGCCACGCTGTGTGCCAAATTTGATAAATAACACCATGAAATGCGGAAAGTTCCTTTACTTCGGAATTTACTTCTTGTTTTTCTTGCGCCAAAAGCGGTATTGATAAAACGAACAAGAATAAAAAGAAAGAGCGGAGTTTCATAGCTGCCTCATTTTTTTTGATTTGTGGATTATAGCCTAATTGTAGCGGTTTCTTGAACAAAAATAGTAAGAAATCATTCACACTTCCCAACAAATAAAAAGCCGGAGAAAACTGATTCTTTCTTCGGCTCTTTTTCTATGAGGAGGTTTTAATTAGTTACGTGGTTGATAAACTATTTTGCGAATCGTATCGAATTGCAGATACGGATATTCTTCTCTAAGAACTTCAATGGCATTGCTTGCGCTTATTTTTTTTGCTCTCAGGTCCTTGAATTTTTTTCTGATTAGATAATCCCGTACAGACTTCTCATCTATTAATCCCCGGCTTGTAAGGAGGTTATAAACATCATCATTGATTAATTCCGAGATAGGATTACGACCATCATTACTATTTAGATTTTCCATTACTCCTCCTTTTGCTATGATGTTGTTTTTATTTAATCAACTACCGTTGATTGGGTTTTCTCTTTTTCTGATATGTATTTAAAGAAATGTGTTTGGCTTGTAAACAGCATAATTGTGCTGTTTTAATAGAAATGGGGATTGAAAATAGGATGTGCCTACATATTTATGCGGTCTGATTTTAAATTCTAGATTAGTCCTTTTCGGATTGCTTTTGCAACTGCTTCTGATTGTGAATGCACGTGAAGTTTACGGTAGATGTTTCTAATATGATGGCGAACGGTATCTACGCTTATGAAAAGCCGATCGGCAATTTCCTGGTAATTATTTCCATCTGAAAGCGATGTTAAAACTTCAATCTCGCGGGAAGATAAATTTGTTTTTTCTTCTTCTGATGATTTGCCTTGAGTCTGCCGGAAAACATTTATAACCTGGCGCGCAATCAAAGAACTCATCGGAGCGCCGCCTTCGTAAGCATCTTTTATTGCCTCAAGCAATCTGCTCGGCGGAGTTTTTTTTACAAGAAATCCACACGCTCCGGCGCATAATGCTTTGAATACAGATTGACTGTCTTCATAAACGGTGAGCATTAAAATATTGAGTTCCGGTTTTATCTTCTTTGCTTTCACAATACCGTCAATTCCGCTCATTCCTGGTAAACCTATATCCATCAGAACAACATCAACATCTATTGTTGAAATCTTGGGAAGAAAAGATTCACAATCACCATAAGAGCCAATGCAACTATAACCGCTGGTGCCATTAATTAGAGCGGCTAATCCTTCCCGGATTGTATTGTTATCTTCTATGATTGCTACTTTGATCATTATGCCGGCGATTTGTATTGAATGTAAAATAACATTTTTTAGAGTATACTACTAAAATGATTTTCCAAAAAGCTTTATTCAATAAAGACAATAATTATTATTTCATTAGGGAGAGAAACATTTTTTTAATTCCTCCCAGCTTTCCAATAAACGTGAGTGACGTGCCTTCATTAGTTGAATCAATAATCAACTCGCACCCTATCGAATGAGCACGTCTTTTCATATTTGTGAGTCCATTACCAAGTTTTACATTTTCAGCATCGAAGCCGACTCCATCGTCCTTCAAAACCATAACTATGGTGTCTTTGTTAAGAGAAGCATCGAGAAAAATTTTTTTACAGTTACTATGTTTAATTGCGTTATTAATTCCTTCTTTAAAGATCAGATACATATTCTGTTTGTATTCCATCGGCAATTTAAGCGAGCTTAGCTTTTCCAAATTAGTAGTCTTAAAAGAGATTTCGGAAGAATATAGCAAATCGCTGTATGTATCTTTCAACCTCATAATAAGATGATGAAAAGAATCTCGCTGCGGATTAACCATCCAAACAATATCGCTCATGCTGTCTATCAGTTGTCTTGCTTTTTCGCTTATAGCATTTAAGTTTTGAGATGGACCCTCTTCTACGTTTTTTATTTTTTGTGTAGCAATCTCACTTAAAATTGAAATTTCAGTTAAACCGGAACCGACATTATCATGCAGATCTGCGGCTAACTTTCCTTTTAGTTTTTCAATTGCAAGCAGGCTTCTGAAATGAACGGTGCTCAAATAAAAAATTGAAAAGGCAACAAGAGAAAGAACTGCAGCAATAAACCACCACCTTTTCCAAATTGGCGGCAAAATTGTTATATGAATTTTCGCTCCTTCATTATTCCATGCGCCATCGTTGTTCGAACCGCGTACCCGGAAAACATATTCCCCTGGCGATAGATTTGAATAGTTTACAATCCTTCTACGTGAATCAACATAATGCCAATCCGAATCTAATCCTTCCAAGATATAAGCATATTGGTTATCCTCCGGATTTGTAAAGTCGAGAGCGGCGAACTCAAACGAAAAGAAGTTTTGTGAGTATGAAAGCAAGAGAGAATCTATTTCACCTCTAACAGGACTGCTGAATATTCTTACATTACTAATTGCTATCGGCGGAATAAACAAATTATCCTTAACGCTATCGGGGTAAAAATAATTGAACCCGTTAATTCCACCAAAGAACATTTCTCCTTTACTAGATTTAAAATATGCGCCGCCGCTGAATTCCGAGCTTTGAAGACCATCGTGCAGATCGTATTGAGTAAAAATTTCCGTTACTATGCTAAACTTGAATAGACCATTGTCGGTACTCATCCAAAGATTATTACTGTTGTCTTCAAGAATTCCATATACTACCGAGCTAATCAATCGGTTTTTTTTATTGAAACGTTTAAATTTTTCTGTGCGTTTATCAAATTTTTGAAGTCCTCCGCCGTAAGATCCAATCCATAGATTGCTAAAATTGTCTTCGTAAATTGTCATTACCCTGTTATCAGCAAGACTCGATTCATCCCCCGGAATGTTTTTATAAGAGATGAATTTTTTTGTCTTGGGATCGAATTTGTTTAGACCGCCGCCAAATGTTCCTATCCATAAAATTCCATCCCGGTCTTCGGTCATGCAATAAACTCTATCGTCGTTAAGACTGAATGGGTCGTTCGCGTCATGAACAAATCTCTCGAATCGAATATCATTTGATTTGAGATCTTCGGCGTTAACTTTATTCAATCCGCCGCCAAAAGTGCCAACCCACAGATTCTTTGCTCGATCTATGAATATCGCTTGAACTTGATTTGAACCACGATTTGTAGAACCATTCGATTCAAAATTATACCGGGTAGATAATCCGGTTGATTTATTAAACTTATTTAAGCCGCCGCTGTATGTGCCAATCCACAAATATCCGTTCTCGTCATCAACAATAGAACGAATATGATTATCACTTAATGTTGTTTTTATATTTTTATCGGATTTATAGAATGAAAATTTTCCACTCTTGCGGTCATATTTGTTCAGCCCGCCTTTGTAGGTTCCTATCCACACAACAGAATTTTTATCCTCGCTTATCGCCCAGACGACATCATCATTTAAACCATTGACACCATTCTCATCTTTATTAATCTGCCCAAATTTTATTGTGCTACGTTCAAGACGGCTAAGACCTTTGCCTAGATTTGTGCCGACCCAAAGAGTTCCGGATTTGTCTACCAATAAAGAAAGAATATCATTTTTCTGAAGAGATGTTGGAACTTTAGAATCGTTTTTATAAACTGTAAATTTCTTAGTGTTCAAATCATAGCTGTTCAATCCTCCGCCGAGAGTTCCAATCCAAAGCGATTTGTCTGTGTTCTGAATTATTGAAGTTACGATATTGCTGGATAGACTGTTAATTTGTGGACCATTTATAAATCTTTCAAATTTTGCTTTAGATGCGTCATCCGATTGAAATTGTTTTGAAAGTCTGTTCAATCCTCCGCCGTAGGTTCCAATCCACAAATTTTCATCTTGATCTTTAAATAGTGAGATGACTTTGTTATCGCTCAAGCTCCAGTTATTCTCATTTTGTTCATATTTCTGAATTCTAGTTTGATTTTCGTTCTTAAAAAATTTATATAGTCCTCCGCCCAGCGTACCAACCCACACTGTTCCATCGCTGCATGGGATTATTGCTTTCACCCTATTAGATTGAAGTCCTCCCCGCTGATTTTTGTCATAATGAAAATGTTCATACTTGTTGCTGACCGGATCAAATTTGATTAATCCTTTTCCCCAAGTTCCTATCCATAAAAAACCATCCTTGCCTTGCTGAATTACAGTTATTGATCTATTATTATTGCGTGAGAATGGCAGAGGAAAATCGTAATACTTTTCATCCGGATCATTTTCTGTTCGTAGATAATCTGTAAAATTGAGATGTGTAAATGTTCCCTTTTTCCTATCGTATTTATTTAGAACTCCTCCCACTGTTCCAGCCCAGATAAAACCATCTTTGTCTTCGAAAAGAGATAAAATTCCGTTATCAGAAATTGTTGTAGAATCGGCTGGATCATTAACATAAACCACAAAACTATATCCATCGTAACGGTTCAATCCATTTGCGGTTCCGAACCAGAGAAAACCTTTACGGTCTTGAAGCATACAAAAGACTGTACTCTGAGATAGACCGTCTTCAACTTTAATCTGATTGAATTGATATTCATGATACTCTTCGGTTGATTGACCCCGTGAAGCAATTGAAAAAAGAGATGAGATAAAAAGAATTATAAAAATATTTTTCTGCAATTTTTGTTTCACATTAATTCTTAATTTGAAATAAAGTTTTCAATTCATAATAAAAATTGATTACATAAAAATCTACTCAAATAAAAAGCCAATTTCATCCTAATTACTTTAATAAATGCAACGTGATTTGTTCTTTAAGTTCTGTTATATTAGACGTGTTATAAGAGCCGATGGAGATTAAATGAAAAAATTGTTTGCCGTAATTGTTACTCTGGTATTGTTCTCTTTTATTGCAGGGTGCGATAAAGGGATTGAGCCAGAGCCCATAAAAACCGGTGTAACCGGCTTCAGTGGCAAAGTAACGTTTGTTGGTAATTGGCCCGCGGGTATTACTAGGACACATATATTTGTTTTTAAAAATCCTATCGTATCAAGTCAAGATTTTTCATTTCTTAATTTGAGTTTTGTTATTGATCCGATTCCATATCAAAGCCAAGAATTCGTTTTTAATTCCGTTGACCAGAATTATATTCTACATAATTTTGGGTTAGATTTTAAATTGATGCCGGGCGAACATTCATACGTTATGGTTGCACAATCAAAAACTCCGGATATATCATTTGATAGAAAAGACTGGGTAATTGTAGGAGTTTATTGTGTAAATGGAGACCAATCAAAACCAAAGCCGCTTACAATTCTGGATAGAGAGATTACAACCGGCGTTGATATTATTGTTGATTTCAACAATCCTCCGCCGCAGCCGCCGATGTAAAACAATATAGAATTACGACTCGAGAATTCATTTCTCAAAAAAGAAAAAGGTCTTCAGATGAAAAAAACTTTTATTCTTATTACACTGCTTCCGCTTTTAGCTTCATTTGCCCAATCGGGTATAATTAAAGGCAAAGTAATTACTAACGAAAACGAACCGTTAATAAATGCAAATGTAATTATTATTGGAACTCAGCTAGGCGCGGCTACATTGGCGGACGGAACCTTTGAGATAAAGAATGTTCCGTTTGGTGAATACACTATTGAAGCATCGCTCATAGGATACGGAAAAAACAAAAAATCTTTATTATTAAACACAAAGACAAAACCGGTTACTATTATTTTAACCGAAGAAGCCATCCAGAGTCAACAGATTGTTGTTAGTGCGGGCAAGTATGAACAAAAGGTTCAGGATCTTTCTGTAAGCACAGCCGTTTTAACACCCGATGATTTTTCCCAAAAGAATTATCTAACATTTGATGATGCGCTCCGGTTCGTGCCCGGCGTGCAGATGAATCTTGAACAAGTCAGTATTCGCGGTTCCAATGGTTACAGCAAAGGCGCCGGCGCTCGCGTTCTTGTTGCGGCAAACGGAATCCCTCTCTATTCGGGTGATACCGGTGATATTGTGTGGGAATTAATTCCGGTTGCTGATATTGAGCGTGTCGAAATTATTAAAGGTCCGGCAAGTTCTCTTTATGGTTCTACCGCAATTGGAGGCGTGATAAATATAATCACACGGTCCTCCGTAAAAAATCCAGTTACTCATTTCAGTTCATACATTGGTGCATACGATAAACCGTCTTACGACATTTGGAAGTGGAATGACAATACAAGATTTTTTTATGGAGTTGAACTAACTCATTCTAATTCAATCAATAATTTGAGCTATACTTTTTCATTAAAGAAATTCGACAATATGGGTTACCGTCAAAATGATTACGCAAAACACTATCTCGGTTATCTAAAATTAAATTACGATTTTACCAGCCATAATCACTTATTATTTTTTGCGGATTTTCTAAATATGAACCGTGGAAATTTTCTTTACTGGAAAGATTCGAGAAATGCTCTTGTTCCCAAGGATGAAGACAACGGTAATACTGTTAAATCTAACCGGCTTTTTACGGGATTAATTTATCACCACGCTTTTAGCAAAGACATTACTGCAGAATTCAAATCCAGTTTTTATCACACAAAATTTGACGGTTACGGAATCGAGCTAACAACCTCTACCGCCGATCTTTTTCGCAATGAGCTGCTTACAAATATTAATTTGTCTGATGCGCTTGTTCTTACATCTGGCGTAGAAACATCGAATTCAAAAATATCTTCTAATATTTTTAAGAATCCAAACTTTTGGGGCTTCGGCGCTTACACTCAAGGAGTGTTGAAAGTAAATCCCGATCTTTCTTTAACTCTCGGCTTAAGATATGATTATATGAAACTCGATACGCTTAAAAGCGCTAACGCTGCCGCACCAAAAGCCGGACTAAATTATAAGCTAACAAAA
>JAKAMS010000071.1 GCA_021812745.1 Bacteroidota bacterium
TTCTATATCTCTCTTCAGAAATTGCAAGTGCGTTTTGAGCTTTTTTCTCGTCGGTCACATCCCGTAAAATCCAGACTGCAAATTTTTCGTTTTCTATCTCATAAGTTGAAACAGAATTTTCCACTTCGAATTGCGAAAGACTTTTCTTCCGCCCTGTAAAATAAAATCTTGTCGGCGCTTCTTTTCCTTCCTCTGCCAATCCGATCAGTGATGCAACCCGTTCTTTATCTTTTTCATCTATGAAGTCTAACGGATTCATTCCCAAAATCTCGCTTGCACTTCTAAACCCGAACATTTCTACGAAAGAATCGTTGACTAAAGCAATCTTTGTTTTATTTAACAGCACTATTCCATTTTGCGAAGCTTCGAATACCGACCGGATGAGCATAAGATCTTTTTCTGATTCTTTCTTTAATGTAATGTCGGTTAAAATCACATTATAGTACTGGACTGTTCCCGTTATATCTTCCACGGACGAAAAACTTGAAAGCACATGAATCCGCTGCCCAAGTTTTGTTAATAGCGGAAGTTCAAATGTGTGTAATTGTTTCTCTGCAATGTTCTTAAACTCGAACGGTTCTTTTATGGGATAATAGGGATCTATCAATTCCGGGAATTCTAGACTGATAATTTCTGTCTCTGTATACTGAAATACTTCCAGAAAGTGAGGATTTGCATATGTAATTCTTCCCTGTAAGTCGAGAGTACAAATAAATTCATTTGAGTTGGTAACAATGTTGCGGAATCGTTCTTCGGAGATTTTTATTTTTTTCTCTTGATGGACTCTGTCTGTTACCGGAGTGCATAGAAGAAAAACCGTCTCTTCATCTTCTTCACCGACAATTCCAATCTTCACATCGTAATAGTCGGCTATACTTTCATCTTCTCCGATATGAAATTGACCGCGCCATTCTTTCTTATTGCGAACTTGATTTTTCAACTCCGCGAAATATTGTTCGTCAATGTTAGAGAATATTTTCCCCAGGAACTTTCCATATACTTCGCTGCGTGTTAATCCAAAGAGTTTTGAAGCCGATTCATTCCAAAATGTAATTTTTCCATTTTTATTTGTACCAATGAGACCGTCTATAACGGTAGCCGTAATTTGCTGATACTTTGTCAGTTCTGTGATTTCTTCTTCGGATAGACCGACATGCTCGGTTTCTTTACTAAAATCTTTGATTAGCAGAATCACCCAGTCAACATCAATTCCGCCGTCGCTAAAGGGAATCAGCGTTACGCGGGCTGAAATTTCTCTTTGATTTCTGATAAAAGGAATTTGCGTGCTTATTACTTTATTATTTGCAATAACATTTTCTAAAAGTTTTTTGAAAAGGATCGGTGAAATTTTTTTTGTCCGAAGCATTGATCTGCCAGCTTCCGGCTCAAAAAGGAAATCAAATAACTCCGTGCCAGCCGTAGGTAATACTCGTACGACACTTTCTTTGTCAACCACTATAAAAAAATCGCTAAGTGAGCCGAGAAACGTTTGAAAGTCGTCTGAAAGTATTAACGATCCGTGAGCTTTAAAAGCGTCAACCTTAATGTCTTCAAGAATTAAAACTCCGCCGGTAAATTCACCATTAATAATAATAGGAGCGCCTTTAAGAAGGATAGATACTTTGCCGCCGCTTAAAGTATTAGAAGCAATTATTTCCTTTTCAAACGTATCCCCTTTTTTGAGAAGATTAAGTTCTTCGCGTATATCCGCTTCGTAAAATAATCTGTTCTCAAAAATACTTTTGCCAATAACATTTTGAGGAGCGTCTGATACCACGCCGTTGAATTGGAAAAAATTCTTATTTACAAATTTGATTTTCCAATCACGCTGAAATATTACAACTCCAATCGGAGCGAACTCAAAAATCTCACGGAATGATATTTCTGTGGTCGAGTGTTCAAAAGATTTTTCCAGAGATGAATTCATTAATTTAGTTCTGTCCTAAATGCATAGTCAATTTATAAAATACATCATATAAATTAAATAAGAAACGATCATTAAACTCTATCAAGCCCAAATCTCAGATGAATTTATAAATTTCCTCTAAGATTCTTGAAGTAGCGCCGATATTTTCTTTTACATAAGCGGAACAAATTTTACCAATTCGTATCCTTAATTGTTCATCGCTGAAAATCTTGCGTAAATTTTTATATGCTTCCCGTTTATTGCGGATACAAATTCCTCCGCCGATTTTTGTAAGCTGTATCGCTTCCTGGCTGTTTTCATGCTTTGGTCCAAACAGAACGGGAATTCCATAAACAGCGGGCTCAAGCACATTATGAATTCCTTGTTTAAAACTTCCTCCTACATACGCGACATTACTGTAAGCGTATAGCGTTAACAAAACTCCTATTGAGTCTATAACTATCAATCGTTCGTTTTTATAGTTATTCAAATATGAAAATCTGATTGAATCATATTTTCCTGCAAGTGCGTTTTCAACTTCTTCGAGATGATGCTCTGTCGGCTCATGGGGAACAATTATTGTTATTATCTGCTCATCGTATTTCATCAACTTCAACACAGCTGGCAGCAAAACTTCTTGATCACTTTCCCACGAGCTTCCCAAAACAAACACTTTCTTCCCTTCAAAGAATCCGTCCTTAAAAAGTTTTTTTTCTTTTGCGAGAAGACTTTTTTGATATACTCTGTCGAATCTTGTATCTCCGACAGCTTTAATAATATCGCCGTTAATATTAAACTCTCTGAAATTAGTTCCGTCTTCTTTAGAAACCGCAAGGATTTTTGTTACATGTGCGTAGAGAGATTTGTGAAAACTTTTAGCAACGATCCATTTTCTTGGGGTTTTAGAACGCATAGTCGCATCAACAATAAAGCTGGGAATCTTTTTTTTCTCAAGCTGCCATATCATATTTGGCCAGATATCGTAACGCATGAAGATTGCAATATTAGGTCGGACTAAATTCAAGAAGCGGTTGGTCATCATTGGTGTATCATACGGGAAATATGCAATTACATCCGCCAAAGGATATTTGAGATTGTTAGTATAACCAGACGGAGAAAAAAATGTAATTATAACATTTACATCTTTCTCGCTTTTCAATTTTTCAATAATTGGTTTTGCCTGTTCGAACTCTCCCATAGATGACGAATGAAACCAAACCATTTTTTTAGCGCGGTCTATTCCGGCAAGGTCAATTATTAAGTTCTCAAAAAGTTTTTCCCTTCCCTCAATACCCGTTTTTATTTTGGCATTGAAGAACTTGCCAATAAATAATGCAAATTTTAGCAAAGGAATTACAACAACATTATAAACAAGATACCAGATTTGTTTCATATACCTACTTGAATATTATTTAACTGAATAAGTACTAACTCGGGTGTAATTTCTTTCATACACTTGAAATGTTTTTGGGGGCAGTTCTCTTTACCAATATGACTGCACGGGCGGCAAGATAACGATTTATTTTCTAAGATTAAATTTTGCGATCCTTCCGGCATAAATCCAAACTCTCTAACGGTTGATCCAAAAATAGAAACTAACGGAACACCTGCGGCAGAAGCAGTATGCATTAAGCCCGAATCGTTTGATATAATCAGCTTACAGCGTTTCATTTCTGCCGCTGTTTGAAGCAACTGATCCTCATTCTGCAAATTTATTGATCCGTTAATATTTACTGAGATTGCAGTACAAAGTTCTTTATCGTCTTTTCCGCCGAAGAGAACTATTGTAAATCCTTGTTTGACTAAATTATTTCCAAGTTCAATAAAATATTCTGATGGCCAACGTTTTGTAAAATGTTTAGACCCCGGAGCTAAACCAATATATTTTCCGCTCTCTTTAAGTTCAGTTTTAACATCCTGAGGATAGAATAATTCCAGCTTTTTGTTGTCAATCTCAATACCGGCGGCCTCTGCATACCGTTCATGAATTGTTTTAAGATCCTTCAATAAGTTTATTTTAAACCAAACCAGAAGAAGTTTCTTAACAGAAGGCTTCTTAAATCTCCGGATTTGTCCTTTCATTCCATTAGTCAGTTCATTACTTCTAAAATTATTCTGAAGATCAATTACCAAATCATAATTTTCACTTTTTAAATCACTTTTGAGCAGCTTTACATTTTCATTTTCATAAATGATAACATTAGAGATATTGGAATTATACAACAATGCGTCTTTAAACTGCTTTTTGACTATAAAATCAATTTGAGAATTTGGGAATTTCCGTTTTAATGAGCGTATAACCGGAGTTGTAAGAAGAATATCTCCCAAAGAACTTAGACGGATGATCAGTATTTTATTTTTCTGTTTGTCGAACACTATGTGATTTGATTGTTTTCATTGCAAATCTAACCAATAATATTTTCCATTCCAATTTGGACAGTTGGATGTAAAAGTTCACTTCATTATTTTTCGGCAGCTAAAAAACAAGGTTTAATTATGACAACACTGCCTCCTCCAGCGACAAAGTTATTTCCGGCTAACTCGCTTGAAAAACAATGCTACAACATCACGGAAATGTTTAAAGAAAATATACCGATTATGAATGATAGGAACCGGCTTGGTTATTGTCTGTTCAAATACATGAAAGGTGAAGGCGACGCACCCGAAATTTTGGTAAATTCAACTAAAATTAAGGTTGAGGGAATTGCAAAGCCTGAACTTGCAAAAAAACTTGCGGAAGAACTTTCTAAAATTAATTTATAATTGTAATTGGCGGATTGAGAATTTTCATTCTCAATCTTGCCTGTCGGCAGACAGGTTCGCAATTATTAATTCTCAATTTAATATCTGTCTTCTCCTTCGCGTAAATATTTCTCTACGAGTAAAACATCCTCTTCGCTACCAATGTATATTGGGGTTCTTTCATGGAGGCTTTCCGGCTGTAATTCCAAAATTCTTTTCTTACCGTCGGTTGCACGCCCGCCTGCTTCTTCCATTATAAATGCCATTGGATTGCATTCGTACATCAAACGCAATTTACCTTTCGGATTTCTTTTATCACCCGGATAAATAAAAATTCCGCCGTATAAAAGTGTTCGATGAATATCCGCGACCATCGAACCAACATAACGTGCTTGATACGGCTTGCCTTCAAACATATTTGCCTGAAGGTATTTGATATAATTTTTTAGACCTTGTGGCCAAGAAAAATAGTTTCCTTCGTTCAAACTATAAATTCTGCCATGATTTGGAATTTTAATATTATCGTGCGAAAGAAGAAACTCTCCGAATGCCGGATCGAGTGTAAATCCGTGAACTCCGTGACCATGACCGGCTGTATAAACAAGCATAGTACTCGAACCGTACACTATATATCCGGCAACAACCTGCTTATATCCTTCTTGCAGACAATCCTCTAATGTTCCCGGTCCATTGCCGGAACTAATTCTTTTATAGATTGAAAAGATTGTACCGATACTTATGTTTGCATCTATATTGGAAGAACCGTCTAGCGGATCAAAAAGCAAAACATACTTACCTATTTTTTGATGCGGTGGAAGGTGTATAATATCTTCTTCCTCTTCGGATGCCATAACACAGAAATGACCGCCATGATCCATTGCTTTGATCAGCATTTCATGTGCATAGATATCCAGCTTTTTAACTTTTTCGCCGTGAACGTTTTCATCACCGGTGAATCCCAAAATTTCTGCCAGACCGGCTTTGTTAACCTCTAACGAAATTAATTTTGCCGCCAGACCGAGCTGCAGCAGAATCGTGGAAAGTTCTCCGGTTGCTTCCGGATGCTCTTTTTCGCCTTCCTCAATATGGCGGGGTAAAGTCATAAATCTCTTAGTTGCCAATTACACCTCCATTAAGCGGTTTTAATTATTTCCTGATCTTTGTACTGAAGCTGATATAGTTTATAATAGATTCCTCTTTTTGCAAGAAGTTCTTGATGTGTGCCTTCTTCTTTTAATTCACCTTTATGCATAACAAATATTTTATCTGCATTCTGAATAGTTGAAAGGCGATGCGCAATTACGATTGAGGTTCTCCCAATCAAAAGTTTTTCAATTGCGTTTTGAATTAATTGCTCGGTTTCGGTATCAACACTTGAAGTCGCTTCATCTAAGATAAGGATTTGAGGATTATAAGCAAGCGCACGCGCAAATGAAATTAACTGTCTTTGCCCAACGCTTAAAGTGGCACCTTTTTCTTTCACTTCCTCATCATAACCGTTTGGAAGCTGGGAAATGAATTTATGAGCGCCAACGGTTTTAGCCGCTTCAATAATTTCCGCATCAGAAATGTCTTGATTGCCAAGATTAATATTTGATTTAATTGTTCCGCTAAAAAGAAATACATCCTGCAAAACCATTGCAATATGTTTTCTCAGATCGCCAGGACTAAGGCTTCGGATATCAATTCCATCAAGAGTTATACTTCCTTTTTCAATATCATAAAATCTTGTAAAGATATTTATAATGCTTGTTTTACCCGCACCTGTGGCTCCTACAATCGCTATCCTTTCACCCGGATTAATTTTGAATGAAAGATTTTTCAATACATATTCATTTGGATTGTAAGCGAACCATACATTCTTAAATTCAATCTCGCCGCGGAAATTATTAATGCTTATGGGATTCTCTGAATTCTTAATAATAGTTTTATCATCTAGAAGATTAAATATTCTTTCTGAAGAAGCCATTGCTGTTTGTAAAATGTTGTACTTATCTGAGAGATCTCTAATAGGGCGCCAAAACATTTCGGTGAATTGTATGAACGCGAAAAGTGTTCCAATTGTTGATCGGCTTTGAATAACTTCTCCTCCGCCATACCAGATTATTAAGCCCAAAGATATCGCGCTGAGTAATTCCACAACCGGAAAAAATACCGCGTAGTAAAAAATTGATTTTATGTTAACCGCTCTATTGTCTGTATTAATAGAAGTAAATTTTTGCATCTCTTCATTTTCTTTTGCGAAAATCTGGACAACATTCATACCGGTTACACGTTCTTGCATGTAAGAATTTAACCTTGCCAGATGTCTCCGAACATCTCTATAAGTCTCTCTAACTTTTTTACGAAATAAAAATGTAGCATAGATCAACGCCGGAAGAACGGATAAAGTTACAAGAGAAAGATCCCAGGACATTGAAAACATAAAAATGAAAATCCATACAACTATGAATATATCGCTGAATATTGAAATAATTCCAGAAGAAAACATTTCATTTAGAGAATCTACATCATTTGTTACGCGGGTTACAGTTCTGCCTACAGGAGTTTTATCAAAATACTTTAGAGCGAGATTTTGAACATGAGAAAATATTTGAACGCGGAGATCATAAACAATTTTCTGTCCTGTAAGTTCAGTATAATAAGTAAGGAAATACTGAATAACAGCCTGAAGTATTAGGGTTCCGAGCAGCATAATACAAACAATCAACAAACCATGAAAGTCATTGTTCTTTATATTTTCATCGAATGCTATTTTTGTTAATAAGGGACGCAGAGGACCAAGCGCCGCCACAATAATATTCAAGAAGATTGCAGGAATAATATATTTTTTATACGGTTTAACATACTTTAGTAAACGCCGCATCAGTTGCGAATCGTAAGCCTTACCCAGTATCTCATCATCTTTTTGTTGTTCTGCCATTCTTCTTCTTTCTAATTCATTTCTGAAAGTTCTTTTTCCAACAATTGTTTTGTGTGCATATCTGAATAGATGCCTCCTTTTTCTACCAACTCATCATGCGTTCCCTCTTCGGCTATTGAACCGTTTACCAGAACAAATATTTTGTCTGAATCTTTCACAGTAGAAATTCTGTGACTGATAATGATGCTTGTTCTATCTTTCATGAATTTTTTAAGCTGTTTAAGTATCTCTTCTTCGGTATGAGTATCAACAGCCGAGAATGAATCGTCGAGTATTAAAATTTTTGGATTGATCGCAAGAGCCCTGGCTAGTGTTGAACGCTGCTTCTGCCCTCCAGAAAGTGTAATTCCTCTTTCTCCAAGAATGGTGTCATATCCGGCCGGAAAAGTTTCCACATCCTTAGAGAGTTGCGCAATATTTGAAACAGACTCTACCAATTCCTTCGTTCCATCTTTTAAACCGTAAACTATATTGTTGCTAAGTGTCTCGGAAAAGAGAAAGTTTTCTTGCGGTATCATTCCAATATTTTTTCTTAATACTCCCAACGGTATTTTTCGTATGTCAATACCGCCAATCATTACGACTCCATCAGTTACATCATAAAGTCGCGGTAGAAGATTAACCAAACTTGTTTTGCCAACTCCTGTGTTGCCGACAAATGCAACAGTGGAACCTTGATCAACTTTAAGATTAATATTCTTGAGAACCCATGGTAACTGTTCACCAAAACGGAAAGAAACATTTTTAAATTCTATATCACCATTAATCTCTTTTATATTAACATCTGCATTTTCATCAGAGATTTCAATCGGTTCATTTAAAATTTTAAGAAGGCGTTTCATACTGGCATCTGCTTGTTGGACCATATTTGCAACCCATCCAAACGAGATCATTGGCCAGATCAAATCAACCAGGTATAACATAAACGCAAAAATCGTTCCTTTACTTAGCGAGCCATTTATCACCATGCCGCCTCCAGCGTAAACAACAATAATAGCCGACAACCCTGCAATAATCATAAATATAGGTGCAAACCAAGCCTGTAACTTTACTTGATCCATCTTTCTATTTAGATATTCCGCGCTCTCTTTTTCGTATTGATGAATTTCAAATTCTTCTCGCTCATATGATTTGATTACTCTTATACCCGAAAAATTTTCTTGGGCGCGAGTTGTTAAGTCCGACAACTTTTCTTGAATGCGTGTGTACTTAGCATGCATTTTCTTCATTACTACGTAAACCACAAATGAAAGGAATGGCATTGGCAAAAGAGCATAAAGAGTGAGTATCGGACTAAGCGAAATCATTACGGAAAATGTTAAGATGAATTTAATTCCGTTATCAATTGAATACATTACTGATGGACCGACGAACATTCTAACCGCTCCGATATCGTTGGTAGCGTGAGACATTATGTTGCCGGTAGAATTATTCTGGAAAAATCTTAACGGAAGTTTTTGAATGTGACTCCAAAAATCTTGCCGAAGATCAAATTCAACTTCTCTGGATACTACAATGATTGTCTGACGTTTTAAAAAACTGAACACACCACTTATAAATGCTGCGATAACGAGGAGTATAACTAGATTTATCAAAACATTGGGATGGCTCGTCTTACCTAGAGAATCTATTCCCCGACTTACAATTAAAGGTATATTAACATTAGCAACATTTGAAAGAAGAATAAAAACACAACCAAAAATTAGTTTTGTCTTATAGCGAAGAAAATATTTTTTAAGATGAGATAAATTGCCAAACAATGTTTACAAACATCCTTTCTGTTCTTTTTACAACTCTTGTGTTGAGTTTAGAGTAAAATCAATTTTCTTCCGGACTCTTGGCTTTACGCTATCCGATTACATCAAATCCAGTATACTTCTGTAAAGCTTTTGGAATAATAATTTTCCCTTCGGGAGTCTGATAGTTTTCAAGAAGAGAGACCATCAGACGGCTGGTAGCCAAGCCTGAGCCATTAAGAGTATGAACGAACTCAAGTTTTTTATCTTCTTTACGGTAACGAATGTTAGCACGGCGTGCTTGAAAATTTTCGAAGTTGCTGCAAGATGAAGCTTCAAGCCATTTATTTTCAGCAGGAGACCATGTTTCAATATCGTAACATTTAGCGGCAGAAAAACTTAAATCGCCTGTGCAAAGCAATAAAATTCTATACGGAATTTTTAATGCTTTCAAAATATCTTCCGCATCTTTTACCATTGCTTCTAGTTCATCATAGGAATTATCCGGTTTAGCGAATTTTACCATTTCAACTTTATTGAATTGATGTACGCGTAAAAATCCTTTTGAATCTTTACCGTATGACCCCGCTTCACGTCTGAAACAAGGCGAGTAACCGACATATTTAATCGGTAAATCTTTCTCAGCAAGAATTTCATCACGGTGTATATTTGTTATTGGAACTTCCGCTGTTGGAACCGGATACAAACCGTCTTTCT
>JAKAMS010000072.1 GCA_021812745.1 Bacteroidota bacterium
GGCAGTACCGGAAATAATGGAAATGGAACATGGACTAATGTTTGCTCTTTTGCTCAGGGCGAAATTGTTTATACAATGTTATATGATGGCGGAAATATTTATGCCGGAACATGGGGCGGCAAGATTTACAAATCAACAGATGCCGGAAAGAATTGGTCTAGAGTTAACAATGGAATGAACGTATCATTTATCTGGTCGCTGATTAAATTCAACGGAAGCATCTATGCTGCAACAGAAAAAGGTGTATTCAAATTTGACGGAACAACAGCAGTCGGTTTGGACGGAAAAGATGTTCATGCTCTTGCAACAGACGGAACAACATTGTACGCAGGCACATGGGGATTTGGTGTATTCAAATCTACAAACGGAACAACATGGACAGAATTAAATAATAATACATTCGGCGGTTTCTTAGCAATACAATCATTAACAATAAAAGGTAGCGCGTTATTTGCCGGAACAGCCGGCGGCGGTATCTTCAAATCAACAGACGGAATGAACTTCTCTAAATTAACTTGCGGATACAGTGTAATCTGGTCTCTTGCTTCAACTTCAACCACACTGTTCTCGGGTACATACGGAAATGGTCTTTACAGATCTGACGATAACGGAATGAGCTTTACAAAAGTTACATCACTCGATATAACATTTGTTTACTCAATCTCTGTTGATTTGAGCGGAAAGATTTATGTAAGCTCACTAACAAACGGCGTTTATGTTTCTTCGGATAACGGTGCAACATGGACTTCACTCGGAATGAGTGGAAACGGTGTCAGCTCGATGATGGTTAATCCAAACTCAAGCGATGTATATGTTGGAACAAAAGAAGGAAAAGTCTTCGCGATTACAAGCAGCAACGGTATTACGGCGGTTGAAAATCATACAGAAGTTCCTACAGAGTTCAAGCTTGCACAGAACTATCCGAATCCTTTTAATCCAACTACAACAATAGAGTTTGCCGTTCCGAAAGCCGGAGTTTATTCCTTGAAAGTATATAATGTTCTTGGCGAAGAAATTGCAAGCCTTGTTGATAATCAATTATCAGTTGGACAACACAAAGTTAACTTTGATGCTACCCAGTTAGCTTCAGGAATGTACATTTACAGATTAAGCGGAAACAATGTTAACATCAGCAAGAAAATGATTTTGATGAAGTAAGGGTGCGGTTAAATAAGTAAGGAAGATCCCGCTTATGCGGGATTTTTCTTTTTAAATAGATTTACATAATTATCAAATGATAATCTATACCATTTAAATTTTACTTGACACAAATTGAAATTATCCTTACCATAACTCAGCAAAAATAATTTAATAAAGGGGGGGTGCCCATGGTCTTCCTTCCTTTCCTTCCAAAGAAAATATTCCTTTGCTCTCTTCTAATTCTTCTCTCTTTAATTTTTAATAGCGCCACTTCTTATTCGCAAGTAAAGATTAAAGAAAAGATTAGTATTAAACCAAATACTCTTTTAAATAATACTGTAAATACAAGTTCGGATTGGTATTTGGATTTCGGTTATTTGACTAACACTAATCCAGTTTCAATTATTTCTTGTTATGAAGCTTATGGTGTAAGTAATCTCTATAGGATAACATGTGGTGCAGACTTTCAATTTTGCTACGGTTGGTACGATCCAGAATTATTAGGCGACACACTAATTGTTTCTGGTTACGCTCTTAATGGTTACTGGTTAAGAGGAGACACGTATTGGGGTATTAGATTATTAAATCCGTATCAAGGGATAACACCTCAATTAGTAACTATTAAAGTTGAATCAATAGATTGGCACAGTTATGAAGTTATAAAGGAAACCAGATATTATGATCTTACGATTCTACCGGATAATTTCAAATTAGGTGCAGAGAACTATATTTATACAGCAGTGGTTGGGAAAAAAGTTGATGCGGAAATTTTTATAGCGCCCGGATCAAATACAAATCCTTTAACAATTCCTCCAAACACAATCAAACTTAATCTTGAGATAATTAAAGGAGCGTACTTAGGGGATATCGAAATTTCAGAGAAAAATCTTATTGGAAAGGTTATTAATAATGTGGATCACGAGGAGGGAAAATTAAAATTTAGCTTTGTCGCAAACGGAAATTTGGCTTTAGATGAAGACACTGTAATTATTAGAGTCTCGTCATCCTACCCTAATATTGATGATCCGAAAATGAAAGATTTTGTTTTCGTTATTGTGAAATATGAACCACTTGAAGTAACATTTATTCCCTCCACTCCAACTCAAGGTGATACCGCAAATATTACAGTTAAAAAAAGGAATAGCGATGGAACCTTGACCGATTTTTGTGCAGAACAGTGGTTTGATATTGAAATAACAGATGGAGCGGATTATGCCACATTCTTTATTCCTGATTGGAACGATACAACTGATCAAGCTCAATTCGTGAATCAAGGGTTTCAATTACTTATCACAAAACCAATTCCGAATGGCGCACCTCAACCTACGATACTTGTTAAAACTTCGGGACAAATGGCTACCTCTATTATTCCAACGGATACCGTTCAGAACGAAAAATATAACAATCAAAAAAAATTTCTGGTTCTGCAAAAAAACTTTCGGAAAACAAACAAAACGAACTCAGCACCTTCTATCGAAAATTTAATACAAAAAAAAATTTAACGATTAACAAATCTAAGACTATTAACAATAATGGAGGTTGTATTCTGTGGGACTCAATTATATTATGGGGTACAGCAACAATAACAATTGCAAACAACGACTCAAATAGAACACATGTAAAAGCCTACTTTGAAAAACCTAACCTTGTTCCTGGGGATACGGTAAATATTATAATTAAAAAAGTTGACAACAATGGAAATGAAACCGATTACCCGGCACTAACTCAATTTGAAGTTGGTATAAAAGAGGGATGTGAGTTCGGCAATATTTTAACATCTTCCGGTACTTTGGATAAGTTTTTCTCCCGGATACCGGAACCGGTAAGATTTGTTGTTGCAAATTCAGTTAATGTAGATAGCGCCACAGTGGTTCTGAGAGTTGGGGCACCGGAAGTAAACGAAAGTGAACCGCTTATACAAATGGTAAAAATTGCACCACCGGTTCCAATTAAATCAAAAACAAATGAAGCGGCAAATACGGTTTTAGCAAATAAAACAACTACAAAGATTCTTGCAAAAGTGACTAATGATGATTACTGTGTAGTAGGTAATTATACTTACACTAATGTGGACTTTCCTGTTGGAAAAATTGGTGGTGATTGTGACAGTGCTCCTAAATGTGATAACGAAACACCCCAAGCTCCGATATTTATTTTTTAGCCCAATGATGTTGTTGGTACTTATTGTAATCAAACAGAAAAATTAAGTGACGGAAGAATAGTGCCTAAAATTGGTGGGACATATTTTAATAATGAAAAAATAGTTGGTGTTACTGATCCATTTGCACATTTTGAAATCAATGTTTGCTATAACAATAGAGCAGGGCTATGGCTTATAAAGACAAATTCATCGAATGAGATAATCGTACAATATGAGAAATATGTATGCACACAAAATATTGCTAATAGGTGGAGTCGACCGGTCAATTCAACGGCTGATATAAATATGATCCCTGCCGATAATATTTGTAAAGCTTTTAAAGATCTATATTGTCAATACTTCTTGTCAGAAACTGGGGTTGACAACGAGGGGGTTGAATATGCTATTGCTGAATTGATTTCAAAACATGAGGATCGGCATGAAACCGATCTGACAGCCCTTATCCAAAAAGTATACCGTAGTATTAATTTTTCGAAAAAATTCCTGGACTATAAAAAAAATTGCGCTGATATAAAAAAGGTAGATTCGATTAAAATCAATGCGAAAAAATATATTGATAAATAGTTGGATATGTTTCTACTACAAGAAAAGAAAAATGAAATAAGTGAGTGGGGTATTATTGATAAATATGGGAATTTGAATTCTGCAAGAATAAATTATGAAAAAGAAACACAGTCAAATGTCTTTAAAAAATATGGTAAAAAATATGTTATTAGTTTAATGGAGCGTGATTTCAAAAAAGATGATGAAAAATGCGTTGAGCCTTATAAAACTTTCTTTAAGAATGAGCTAAAACTGAGGTAGATATGAAATCAAAAAAAATATTATTCATTATTATGTTATTTGTATTAGCTCTAAATCATGCAGAATATGCACAAGAAATTACTGAAGGGCAAAAACAGCAATATATTCTTAACCTTGCTGATAGCACTAAATCTTGGGGCGCAATTCTATCAGTTGTAAAATACAAAGTCTCCGAAGCAATTCCGACGATTATTGAACAGATTTGGAACAAGGATTCTTATGAACAGATATTGTTCTTGAAAGCGCTCTATTATTTGAAATCTGATAGAGCAAAAGAATTTATATATCAATATTTATCTAGAGTTGATAGTTATGATTTAACCGATGAAACAATCAAAGCTATTTCACTAAAAGGAGATGCTGCTTCAATATTAGTAAACCTCGGCGATTTTTCACAAAGACAGTTTATCTATGACGACATTGAAAAAAAACATCCCGAGGAATTTCCTGAGCAGATATTTACTTTATTTAGGATACTAGAGAATTACCCCCCTGATAAGGAAAAAGCAACAAATCTGTTAAAGAAGATAGCTGAAGACAGTCCCAACCCAATAAACCGAGGTTATGTTATTAGGGAGCTGTATAAATTTTATGGTGATGAGATTATTCCTTTTGTGATTGAGAGATTTGAAGTTGAAGGAACTAAAGATGATAGTTTAAGAGCAGATTCAGCGTTTCCACACATTTTTAGTACAACCAGAAGTGAAATAGCTCATCAATTTCTACAGAATTACCTAATGATAGACGCTAATATCGGCATAGGCGCTTCTATTATTTTAATTGATAATTGGGGAACACCTAAAGACTATAAGATTGTGAAAAATAAATTAGAAAAAATAGATGACGAAGAGGATAAAGATTTTTTAACATCTCGTCTTGAGGAAGAGGTGTTGGTAAAAAAACATGTTAACGCGATTTTAAATATTGCACGGATTGTTGATACTCTTTTATCGTATCAAAGCCAATGTCTAGAATTAAACTGGTTAGGAGGTGTTGCTTTTTCAGAACAACTAAAACCATTTTTGTTAGACGCAAAAGCAAAGTTAGCAATCGGTGACAGCCTAGGCGCAGCATTTAAAATAAATCAGTATCAATCGGCAATTGTTCACGCTTACCAGGACCCTGTAACAAATACAAATCAATTTGTAACATCAGATGGTTATAAGTTTTTATACTATTACCCAAAATACATATTAGAACGTTTGCCACAGCTGCCAATTATAAAAACAATTACACCCGCAATTACGGTAACAAAAACCAAAGAGTTCATTCTTTCAGTCGAAGGGAATTATTTTAGACCGGCATCTGTAGTAAGCTGGAACGGCAAGCCGCGCACAACAACATTTGTCTCAAATACGTTACTTCAGACAAAAATAGATCTAAATGATTTAGAAGATAGAGAAGATAAAGAGAGGAAGGATGGCGATGAGAAAAAAGTGAAAGATGGGGAAATAACTATTCCCGTTTTGGTGACTACAAATAAATGGATAAATACTGATACACTGACTTTTCGGCTTTATAAAAAATTACAATACTCAGTTCTGCCTTTTCTTAATTGTATAGTAGAAATTTCTCAAACTAAATATGAAGCTTGGTTTGGCTACGATAATAAAAACGAGGGCTCCGTGTTGTTGGATCATGCAAGTGAAAATAAATTTGATCCGGCACCACAAGACAGAGGACAGCCGACAGTATTCTTGCCGGGAAAACATGATAAAGTATTTTCAGTAGAGTTTGAGGGGAATAAGAAGTTGATGTGGAAGTTAGATAAAGAAAAAGCGGAAGCATCTAAAGATTCACCAAGATGTAAGTAAGGAGAAATTATTATGAAAATAATATTTTTAATAATATTATTTATAACCACCTCACTGCTTGCTCAAAACACTTGCGAAATTATTCCCGGTACAAAAAGCAACGAGATTGCGCTGAGTATCGTAAACGAATCCCAAACAACAGATATAGAAAGACTAACAGTCGCTCTTTCCAACAATCCGAGAGGAATTGAATTGTGCAATAACCTCGTTTCATTAAGCAAACTGAAACCGGGTGAAGAAAAAGACGCTCTCTTTTCTTTCGATGCAAAGCGCATTCCGGGAACACAGAAAGATACACTCAAGTTTTTAATTACAGACAACAAGGGCGGAAGCTGGAAGAAGGAAATTATTATCGAATACGCACTTCCGAAAGAATTTAAGCTGGAACAGAATTATCCGAATCCTTTTAATCCAACTACAACAATAGAATTTACAATTCCTCAGAACGGCAGATACAATTTATCGGTTTATAACATTCTCGGTCAGTTAGTAAATCTGCTTAGTGATGACGAATATTTATCGGGCTATTACAAAGTAAACTTTGATGCTACCAGACTTGCTTCCGGAATGTACATTTACAGACTAAGCGGAAACAATGTTAACATCAGCAAGAAAATGATTTTGATGAAGTAAGGGTGCGGTTAAATAAGTAAGGAAGATCCCGCTTATGCGGGATTTTTCTTTTTAAAAGTCTCTTTATTATAAAAATGGAAATATGACACGAAGACAGTTAAATTAACAAAAAACAATTGACAGATAACTACAACATGAACACACAAAACGATTACCTTAAACCGGAAGAGATCCGCGCGCTTGCAAACTCGTTTCAGCAGAGCAGAATACTCTTATCGGCAATTGAACTTGGGCTTTTTACCATACTTGATAAACAGATGCTGCCTTCAAAAGAAGTAGCGAAGAAAATCAATGCCGACGAAAGGGCAACAGACAGATTGATGAACGCGCTTGTCGCTCTTGGTTTTTTAAGGAAAGTTCACGGAAAATTTTTTAATTCCGAAAACGCTTCTCAATACTTAGTTAAAAACAAACCGGAATTTATGGGCGGACTTTTCCATTCGTTGGGCTTGTGGAACACGTGGAGTTCGTTAACAGAATCTGTTAAGGCGGGAACTTCCGCCGCAGAGCAGAAACCTTCTTCCGGAGGAGTTGACTGGCTGGAATCATTTATTGGCGCAATGCATTACCGCGGTGTTAAAGAAGCAAAGATAACGGCACTGATGCTCGATCTTTCCGCTTCAAAAAAAATGCTTGATGTCGGCGGCGGTTCTGGAGCGTTTGCAATGGAGTTCGTCAAAAATAATCCAAATATGTCTGCCGTTGTTTTTGATCTTCCCAATGTTATTCCAATAACAAAACGTTACGTTGAACAAGAAAAGATGAACAGTAAAATATCATACTTGAGCGGCGATTACCTTGAAGATGATTTTGGCAGCGGGTACGATTTAATTTTTCTTTCTGCAATTGTTCACATAAACAGCTTTGATGAAAATAATTTTCTAATAAAAAAATGTTATGACTCGCTCAACACGGGCGGACAGATAGTTGTTAAAGATTGGGTTATGAATGAAGATAGAACCGAACCGGCGGGCGGCGCTTTCTTTGCTTTGAATATGCTTGTAGGAACAGAACGGGGGGATACTTATACCGAAGCAGAAATTAAAAGTTGGTTTGCAAATACCGGCATAAAAAAAATAGAAAGAAAGAATACCAGCTTCGGTTCATCGCTTATGATTGGTCATAAGGAATAATCAAGAACGAAACAATGATGAAAAAAACGATCCGCCATCTCGGTGCGCCGAGTTTATAGCGGCAAAATAAGTTGATGAGAAAGGTGTTGGGGAGTGATAAAAATCCCTTCTTGTGATATCAATAAACAAATTATTAGTTAGTCAGAAACATCTCCTTGATTATTCTCTCTGCTTCGCTTATCATCACTTAGTAAATAAAGGGAGATACTTAATGGACGTGGAAAAATTTAGAGCGCGCAAAGACGACAAAATAAATCTTTCAAAAATAGAAACAGATTTCATCGGCGGACCGGATTCAAAAGAAGAGGGGAAAGAACTGCTGGAAAAGAACATCAAAAAGATGTCGGAACTTCAAGAAAAACTATACGCGCAGGACAAATATTCGCTTCTCCTTATTTTTCAGGCTATGGATGCCGCAGGCAAAGACAGCGCAATTAAACACGTAATGAGCGGACTGAATCCGCAAGGAACACAAGTCTTCAGTTTTAAGCAACCTTCGACTGAAGAACTTAATCACGATTATATGTGGAGGACAAGCAAATCATTGCCGGAACGGGGACGGATTGGAATTTTTAACCGGTCATATTACGAAGAGGTTTTAATTGTTCGTGTTCACAATTTAATTAAATCAGAAAAAATTCCGGCAGAGTTTATAACTAAAAATATTTGGGAAGAACGATTCAATCAGATTCGAAATTTTGAGAAATATCTGTATGAAAACGGAACGTACATTTTAAAATTCTATCTGAACGTTTCAAAAGAAGAACAAGCTAAAAGATTTCTCGAAAGAATTGATGACCCGGCTAAGAACTGGAAATTCTCTGCGGGCGATTTAACGGAACGGGAGTATTGGAACGATTATATGAAATGTTACGAAGAGGCGATTAGCGCAACAAGCACAAAATTTGCACCATGGTATATAATTCCTGCTGATAAAAAATGGTTTACACGGCTTGCTATTTCGGATGTAATAATTGAAACTATGAAAAACATGGATCTAAAATACCCGGAAGTAAGCGGAGAGCAAAAGAAAAATCTGGAGATTTGTAAAGATAAACTGCTGAAAAAGGATTCTTGATAAAAAATGCCCGATGCGAGAAAAGAATATTATAAATTCTGTTACCGGGCATCTTAATTTAGAAACTCATTTCTTTAATTCTTCTTCAATTAAATTTATCATCTTCTCAAACTCTTTTAGAACAAAACCTGTGCTTGCCCATTTTATTTTTCCATCTTTGCCTATAACAAAATTTCTCGGAATATATTTCGATGCAAACAGATTATATGTCTTAGCGTCTGTATCAAGATAGACGGGGAATGTGTATTTGTATTGTTCAATGAATTTTTTGACAACGTCTTCTTTCTCTCCGCGGGAAATGCAAAGAACAATAAAGTTAGCGTCTTTTATTTTATTGTAAATGTTTTTTTGTAGAAGAGGTAATTCTGCTTTACATGGAGGGCACCAAGTAGCCCAAAAATTTATTAAAACCACTTTATTCTTTAGTGCTTCGGATGAAAAGGACGTTCCGTTTAGTGATGTTGTGGTAAACGCAGGAAGACTATCACCCGCTTTTTTAATTGTGGTCGAATTAATATCGTCTTGCGCATAAGCGAGCGAGCTGAAAAACATTAGTAAAACAATTGCGGTCAACTTTGATCTCATTTTCTCTCCTCAATTTTTAATAATTATAAATAGTACCTCATAATAGGTCGTGATTTACTTCTTCTTTCTACCTCTTCGAAACCGGCTTTTTCAAACGAAGTTGGAATACCGGTCCAGGCAAAGGCGGCCGGAATATTTTTGCTGTATGGAACTGTCGGGTATCCCTCAAGTATTTTTACTTTTTTCTTTTTGCAGAAATTGATAACAGCGTTAAGCAGTTCTGTCGAGATTCCTTTTCTCCTGAATTCTTTAATTATGAAAAAACATGTTATTGACCATACCGGCTCATTGTCAACTCTTTTCAATACACGTGAATTATCTAACCGCACAAATTTTTCTCTTGGTGCAACAGCACACCATCCAACAGGCT